>CAZVRN010000008.1:7568-18245 GCA_964629485.1 uncultured Thermodesulfobacteriota bacterium
CCATTAAAAATTATCATTATTTTTCAATAGCGGTCGATATAAAGCAGCCTCCTCCGCCTCCGGTTTCGCCAGTGTCACCGGTGTCACCGGTGCCGCCGCTACTACCCAATAAGGCGAAAAATCTGGCCTTGCTCAGGTTCATCTGCCCGGCGATAACATCCGAGGTGTCTGTATCTGCGGTCACTGATCCGCTGACAACCCCTGTGGTGTTGAGAGATAAATTTCCAGAAATGGATTCATCAACTCCTGAAATTGTTATTGTCCCGCTGGTGATGCTTCCTGAGGAATTAGCCGTCACGGTCCCGTTCACAGGACCCGTGGCGGAGGAGGCGCCAAAAATAAACCAGTCTCCACCCAGGTTAGCAGTTGCAAAAGAACTTCCGCCGCCCTTCACACAGATGAGGAGTACAGTATCTGTGGTGCCTGAGCCGATATTAATGATAATTTCGTTTGTATCGCTGTTCATAAATCCATAAGAAACAGTACTTGTTTCACTGGTTGAATCAGTGATTGATCCGGTTATTGAACCGTTGGTAACAGTGAAACTGCCGCTCGTAAATGTATCGGATTCCCCGAGTTCATTGCTAAATCCGCCGCCGGTAACGTTTCCTGAGCTGTCAAAAGTAATCGTGCCGTGCAATAAGCCATCGTCATTTCCGCCGGCGAAATACCAGGTGCCTTCAAGCTGGCTTGTTGTGCCGCCTGTTTTCATTAAAAATATTAATTCCGTGTCGCCTTCAGAGTCAGTAACGAGCGCCGCGATCATGGTCTTGCCTTGGTTCATCCTTCCGGTGGTGAAAGTCACGGTTTCACCGCCTTCGATCTCTAATGTTCCGGTCAGCTCGCCGCTGCTGCTTAAAGAGAGACGTCCGCCGGTAATATTAAAAGGCCCTTCCTCCGGATTATTGCCAGAACCACTTATCGTGCTCCCGGAATTGCTGACAACTATATTTCCATATACATCTCCTACGGACAACTGCCAGGTTCCGTTTAAGTCGGCACCAGTGTAACCGGCCCCGCCTTTTATATTGTAAAGGAACATCCACTGGGCGTTCGCTGCCGATGTAAAAATAAAAAACGCTAACAGAATTGTGCAAATAGTGTATATTTTTACAAAAGTTCTGTTCATAATAAAGACCCTCCCTCTTGAAAATATTTTTAGTGCCTACCCAAATGTATCTCTATTTATTGCGCCTCAAAAAGTATTTGCTGGACAGGATAGTAGTACTGGCAACTACTAATGTCAAGGGCGAATGGCTGGATCTTGAGAAGTCTCAGTACTAAGATAATAGACTTGTTTTTTTGAAATTAATTCAGTTAAATAATAAATATAAAATCATTTGTAAAAATAAGAGTCATACTGGTATGATCTTAGCCAGTAGCATATTCGAATATACGCGGTTTTGTATGTAACTGGTGACTGTGTATAGTTTATGCTTTAAATTGTAATACTTGTGGGAGGCGCAGTTTATGTTTAAGAAAATTCTTTTTCCCATCGACTTTTCCGACGTCCAGGAAGACATGATTGATTATGTCGTCACTTTTGCCGAAAAATTTGAATCGGATATTTATGTCCTGTATGTCGTTCGTGACTTGACCTACTTTACTGAGCTGGATGTGCCTCATCCTTCCATTTACAGTTTTAATCAGGACATTCAAAAAGGAGCGCAAAAGAAGATAAAGATGTTTTGTGATGAGCATTTTCAGGGCAAGAGGTATTTCTATCATGTCCTTGTAGGCGATCCAGCCACGGAAATTGTTAATTTTATCGATGAAAATGGGATTGACCTGGTAATAATGGGCACCCACGGCAGACAGGGATTAAACCGGATTGTTTTTGGCAGCATGGCTGAAAAGATTGCACGTAACAGCCCGGTGCCGATCTTGATCATTAAACCCCACCGGGAACCCTCAGCTTAATAAGACCTTCTGCTTTTCTGATTATTTTACGGGGTGACCAAGGCGGCAGTGTTTGAGGCGGATTTGCTGTCTATTTTTTTTACACGTAGTGGCGGTATGTAAAAAAATTAGACAACTGATTTCGCGGCAATCCCCGGCCCCGTTCCAATTTTAAAAAGATCAAATTCAGTTTTATTAAGGGGTTAAACAGCTTTCCCGGATTTTGCGCCGAGTGGCACGGTCATTGCCTTTTATTTATAGTGAACAAAAAGATTTCTGGAAAATTGTGAAGGGAAATGGTATGACTTTCTTAAAAAAAGATGAAAAATCGAGCTTAAGGTTACAGGTATGACTTGCGGTCATTGCGAGGCCCGGGTTCGTGAGGCTCTTCTCAACGTCGAAGGCGTGAAGAAGGCGATTGCCGATCATCAGGCGCAAAAGGCCGTGATTCATATTGAAAAAGGCAAGGTAGTTGACCGGGCGGATTTGGTGGCCGCCGTTGAGGCGGCTGGATATGGAGCCAACTGATTGCGTCGTCCTGCCGCGAGGATGCTTTATTTTTCACTGGCCGGAATCCTGGCTGCCGCGGCTTTGCTTCTGTTTGTCCTTACCATCACGACTTACCTCAATTTAAATAGAGCGGATAAACAGGCGGAACGCGTGCTGAGTGTCCAGGGAGCGTCAATGGTCTCGGGCTTGGCCGCCGGTCTCCGCACAGGGTGGCGTTTTTGGCCTTGGCAGCAGGAATCCTTACAGGGCCTGATTCAGGAAATGTCCCAGGGCAGCGACGTGGCCTTTATAGCCCTCCTGGATGACCATGGAGTGGTGCTGGCGCACTCCAACCCCGAGCTCATAGGACGTGTTCTTAAGGATTACGGCAAAATTGTAAGCCCGTTACGCACGGACCGGGTCGTAAGTTGGTTTTTAAATAAAGACCTTTATCTTTCAGGATTAAGGCTCAGGGTTACCGAATTCCGCGGATCCGGGATGATGTCATGGTCCGGGATGATGGAGCACAGGTCAGGCATGATGAGGAATCGGCCGGGCACTCTGCTCACGATCCTTAAACCGAGAGTTATCCTCGTGGGACTCAAAACCGACGCCTATATTGCAGGCAAGCGCGAGCAGGTTCAGCACGCCTTGATGATGGCCGGTCTGCTCTTCATTGTCACTTTTGGAGGCATCTTCTTCATTGTCGTTTTGCAGAACTATCGAACCATTGACAGAACACTTCAAAATTTGAGCACGTATACAAGCGGCATTGTGGAAAATATGCCTAACGGCCTGATCACGCTTGACCAAAACGGAGCACCGGTCATGATAAATCAGACGGCGCGCAAAATATTTGGATGGGGACAAACAAAAGAAGAAGAATTGGCTGATGATCCGGTAATTAAATCTCTGGCCGGAGAGTTTTTACCGCGGCCGGCAGAGGGCGGGTCATTGATCGAGCGCGAATTTACTGTATCAGCCGGGAACGGCAGATCCATACCTCTGGCAGTTAGCGCCGCCGCGGCGCCGGCTGGGGGAGGAGAGGATCAACATATGGAAATGGTTTTAATTTTGCGTGATTTGAGCCCGATCAGAGACCTGGAAGAGCAGGTGCGCCAGAGTGAAAAAATGGCCGCCGTGGGCCGCTTGGCCGCAGGCGTGGCGCATGAGGTTCGTAATCCCTTGAGCTCCATGCGCGGTTTGGCTCGCTTTCTCGCTCGGGATATGGACGAAAACAGCAGGGAGGCTGAGTACCTTAAGGTCATGGTCGACGAAATAGACCGGCTTAACCGGGTCATGACCGGTTTACTCGATTTCGCCCGGCCTCGTCAGCCTAACCTCGAACGCCTGGACCTGAATGAGGCGGTCAGGCATACGCTGGGTTTGATCACTGACGACGCAAAGCACCAGGGAGTGATTGTCGAAGAAAGCCTATCTGCCGATCCGGTAATAGTCATGGCTGATCGGGATCAGGTCACCCAGGCCGTTTTAAATGTGCTGCTCAATGGGATCGAAGTCATGCCTGACGGGGGATCCTTGAAAGTCCGCACTTTCAGGGAAAGGGATTTTGCGGTGGTGAGCGTTGAAGATACCGGGCCCGGGATTCAGGCGGAAGACCATTCACGAATTTTTGACCCCTTTTATACAACCAAGCATCGGGGAACAGGCCTGGGATTAGCTTTGGTCAGTCGTATCATGGAGGCTCACGGCGGACGGGTGATTGTCAGTGGCCAGCCCGGATGCGGCGCTGTCTTTTCCTTGTATTGGCCTGTTCCCGAAAAAAAGATCACGGAGGAATCGTGAGCGCTAAACGCATTTTGGTGGTGGATGATGAAGCGGCGCACCGGCTGATGCTGAAGGCACACCTCGAAAAAGCCGGCTTTGAAATCCTGGAAGCAGGCACCGGTGAGGAAGCCCTGGACCTGACTGCGGCCGAAGCGCTGGATTTAATCCTCCTGGATCTCAGGATGCCGGGTATGGATGGGCTGGAGGTTCTTGAAACTCTTTCAAAAACAGGGGTTGCAGCCCCGGTGATCATCATGACCGCCTATGGATCAATTGATTCTGCGGTCAGAGCGCTGAAAATGGGAGCCGAGGACTACCTGACCAAGCCTTTGGATACGGATGAACTCATGCTCAAAATTGAGAAAACCCTTAAACTGAAGGACCTGGCTGAAATTCAGTCGCTTCGGGAGCAGGAGTTGTCCAGCAAGTTTGATTTCGATGACCTTAAAGGCCGCAGCCCCCAAATGCTTGACCTGAAAGAAACCCTGGCCCTGGTGGCCCCGTCCGAAGCCACAGTGCTTATTTTGGGTGAAAGCGGTTCGGGTAAAGAATTGGTCGCACGCGCTTTGCAAAAAAACAGTCCCCGCCGTGATAAGCCGTTTGTAACCATGAACTGCGCCGCTGTGCCAGAAACCTTGCTGGAAAGCGAACTTTTCGGGTATGAAAAAGGCGCCTTCACCGGCGCGCATCAGCGGAAGGCCGGGCGGTTTGAACTGGCCGATAAAGGCGTTTTATTCCTGGACGAAGTCGGGGAGTTATCCCTGCCTGTCCAGGCCAAGCTGCTCAGGATATTGGAAGAGCAGTCCTTTGAACGACTGGGCGGAACCAAGACGTTGAAAGCGGATGTACGCCTTCTGGCCGCTTCCAATCGCGACCTGGAGGAAGAAATTGTAAAGGGCCGTTTCCGGGAAGACCTTTACTACCGTTTAAACGTGGTTCAGATCACCGTGCCGAGCCTTAAGGAACGGGGGCCTGATGAGATTATTTACCTGGCTGACTATTTTTTGACCGAATCGGCTGCCCGAAACAAAAAAATCATCAAAGGCTTTCGTCCCCGCGCCTTGAAGGCCCTGACTGCTCACCATTGGCCGGGAAACGTTCGTGAACTGGCTAACGCCGTTGAACGAGCCGTGGTTCTTGCCCGGGGTGATCATATTGAATTAGAGGACCTGCCCCTCGCTGTTCAATCAGGCCGGGGCCGTGACACGGCGGACCGCGGCTTGGCTGTCGGAATGACTCTCAGAGAGGTCGAAGCTGAGCTGATTCAAAGAACCCTTGAAGAAACAGGCGGTAACCGCACCAAGTCCGCCGCTATGCTGGGCATCACCCGGCAGACGCTTTTAAATAAAATAAAGGAGTATAATCTATAAGATGAGGCCCCTCAAACCAGGGTCTTCATCCATCGGGTCTATTTACCTTTCAAAAGCCGGCTGGCAATGACCACGCGCATAATCTCATTCGTGCCTTCATAGATTTGACAGATTTTGGCGTCTCTCATGTGCCGCTCCATGGGGTATTCTTTAATATACCCGTAGCCGCCCAGGATCTGAACACCTTCAATCGCAGCCCGCATTACTACGTCGCTGGCAAAGCATTTAGCCATAGCCGCTTCCTTTTCATAAGGCAGATGGTTATCCTCGTTATAGGCCGCCCTGAGGGCCAGGAGTTCGGCCGCGTCCAGTTCCATGGCCATGTCGGCCAGCTTGAACTGGATAGCCTGCAGGCTGGCGATGGGCCGGCCAAACTGCTCGCGTTCTTTAGCGTATGCCAGAGCTTCTTCAAGCACGGCCCGGCCGATTCCGATGGCCTGGGCGGCAATACCGATGCGGCCTCCGTCTAGGGTGGTCAGCATCTGTTTGAAGCCTTCGCCTTCATTTCCCAGTAATGCGTCACCCGGAAGACGGGCATCTTCAAATACCAGTTCCGCCGTCCCGCTGGCCAGGATGCCAAGCTTATCTTCGAGCGCCCCCACGGAAAAGCCCGGTGTTTCCTTCAGGTTAACCACAAAAGACGAGATGCCTTTGTAGCCTTTATCTTTGTCTGTCTTGGCCGCCAGGACGCAGTAGTCGGCCACGTTGCCATTGGTGATGAATTTTTTTTCACCGTTGAGAATCCAGCCGTCGCCGTCCCGGACCGCTGTTGTCCTGACCGCGGCCGCGTCAGAACCTGCCCCGGCTTCGGTCAGGCCGTAGCAGCCCAGGCTCTGGCCCGAGGCCACCGGGGTGAGGTATTTCTTTTTTTGTTCTTCCGTGCCGAAGGTCAAGACCGGATAGCAGTAAAGCGAGTTATTAGCGCTCATGATAACTCCGACCGAAGCGCAGGCCTTGCATATTTCTATCATCGCCAGGACATAAGAGATATTATCCATGCCGCCGCCGCCGTATTCCTCGGGCACGACGATCCCCATGAATTTGAGCTCCGCCATTTCCTTGATGATTTCTTCCGGGTGTCTGTGGGTTTTATCCAATTCGGCGGCTACAGGCTTGATTTTTTCGGTGGCAAACCGCCGGGCCATATCTTTTACCATTTGATGTTCTTCAGAAAGTGAAAAGTCCATACTTGACTCCTTAAATTGATGGTGGGTCGTTATAAACCCGGTGGGTTTGGATTTATATTACTGACTAGCTTTCGTAAGTTCCTTTGAATTTAGGAAGACGTTTTTCCAAAAAAGCGTTCAGTCCTTCCTTGGCGTCGGAACTGCTGAAGGCTACGGTAAAGGCCTCTACCTCCAAAGCGCAAGCCGCCCGCAGGTCAATCTGGGTCCCTCTGTCAATAACCTGCTTGATGGCGCGCACCGAAGCCCGGCCGTGAGAAGCGATCAGCCTGGCTGTCTTCATCGTCTCCTCCATCAATTTGTCCGGAGGGAAAATCTTGTTGGCTAAGCCAATGGCCAGCGCGGCTTCTCCTTTCAGAAATTCTCCTGTCAGGCACAGTTCCTTGGCCCATCCCTTTCCGGCAAGCCGGGCCAGGCGCTGGGTGCCTCCAAACCCGGGGATGATGCCCAGTTTAATTTCGGGCTGGCCAAAACGGGCTTTTTCAGAGGCGTAGACAAAATCACAGGCCAGCGCAATCTCATTGCCTCCGCCCAAACAGAAACCGTTAACCGCCGCAATAACCGGCTGCGGCAGTCTTTCAATCTTGAACAGAATCTCGTGGCCGGTGGCGAGATAGTTGTGAATTTGAAGAGGAGTGAATGCGCTCATGGCTTTTATATCAGCCCCGGAAACAAACGCCTTGCCGGCGCCGGTGAGAATCGCCACGGCGATGGCTTCATCGGCTGCGATTTTATCGAGGATGTCCCCAAATTCCGCCATCAGTTCAGGGCTTAACGCGTTGAGTGCGTCCGGTCGATTAAATGTTACCAGTGCGATATTGTCTTTAACCTCAAAAAGCATGTACTTGTATGACATAATTCCCTCCTCAAGAAATACGTTCAACGATCATGGCAAAACCTTGGCCCCCACCGATGCAGAGTGTGGCCAGCCCATATCTTGATTCCCTCTTAATCATCTCGAAAATCAGGGTTATTAAAATCCGGCAGCCGCTGGCGCCGATAGGATGGCCCAGCGCGATGGCGCCGCCGTTTACGTTTACCTTTTCCATGTCCCACCCGAAATGACGGTTCACGGCGATGGCCTGAGCGGCGAAAGCCTCGTTCGCTTCGATGAGATCCAGGTCGTCAATGGTTATCCCGGCCTTGGCCAGAGCTTTTTCCGTGGCCGGGATCGGACCTGTGCCCATTAAAGCCGGGTCCACTCCGCCGGAGGCGTAGGAGATGATCCTGACCAGGGGTTTTAGTCCCCTTTGCGCTGCCAGCTCTGCCGGCATGACCACCACGCAGGCGGCGCTGTCGTTGATACCGGAAGCGTTACCGGCGGTAACTGTCCCCCCCTCTTTAAAGGCTGGACGAAGCTTGGCTAATGCCTCCATGGATGTGGCGCGCGGATGTTCGTCCGTATCGAAAACAAGGGGCTCTTTTTTTCTTTGGGGAACTGTAACCGGAATGATCTCGTCTCGAAAACGGCCTTCCGCAATGGCCTTAAGGGCTTTTTCCTGGCTGGAAAGGGCCAGGGCATCCTGATCTTCGCGGCTGATCCCGAATTTCTCAGCTACGTTTTCCGCTGTAATACCCATGTGGTACCGATTGAAAATATCCATCAATCCATCATAAAGCATGCCGTCAATCATGTCGACATCACCCATGCGGGCTCCCCAACGGGCTTTGCTGACGTAAAAAGGAGCTTGACTCATGCTCTCCATACCGCCGGCCAGAATAATGTCAGCATCCCCGGCGTTAATGGCTTGAGCGGCCATGGCCACGGTCTTGAGTCCCGAGGCGCAGACTTTGTTTACGGTTGTGGCCGTGGTTGTAAAGGGACATCCGCTGTTTAAGGCTACCTGCCTGGCCGGATTTTGCCCCTGGCCGGCCTGGAGCACGTTGCCCAGCAGCACTTCATCCACCTCCTCGGGTTTTACCTGAGCCCTGGCCAGAGCTTCTTTCATGGCCACCACGCCGAGTTCCACGGCCGGTATATCTCTCAAAGTACCGCCAAACCTTCCCACAGGCGTTCTGGCTGCACCGGTAATAACAATATCTTTCATTTAAACCTCCTTGTTATATCCGTTCAAAGTATAAGCGCTTTGGTGTTTGAAGCTGTAAAAAAACTGCAAACTGTTTCAATTCGAATTCACTTCAATTCCCAAAAGAGCATGAAATGGCGAAGCAACGGTTTGTTAGTAATTTCATATATTTTATTAATGAAATGTTGTCAAACCTTTTTGTTCTGCTTCCGAGCCCCGTGCTGTATTCCAAAAACCGGGAAAGCGAGCCGAACTTTATGCACAACAATTTTCTTATGTCAAGATTCTTCATGTCAAAACTGGAAAGGGGAACAAACATGGTACCCCCCGGTCAGGGTCTGGGTATTGGGTCGAGCCGGGATAAAGGAGATACGCGCTTGGCAAAAGAGTTGGTTGAGGCGGGCGAGAGGCGCGAGGCCTTTAATTTGAGCCAGCGCGCCCCTGTTCGCCTTCACCGGGATATTAAATATTTCGAGGACTTAAATTTTCGTGCGAGAATGAGTTCGGCTCGAAGATGAAGTTCTTAAGAGATCTTGATTGATATTTCCGGTCCCTTAAAATATAGGTTACAATTATTCCGGCCCGAACAGTTTGCTTAAAAAGGAGATAACAAGCATGTCCATCATTACCTTAACCACTGACTTCGGTTTGAAAGATCATTTTGTCGGGGTTATGAAAGGTGTCATCTTGGGAATCAATCCTTCAGTTTCTCTGGTCGACCTGGCCCATGACCTGCCGCCGCAGGATTTGCCTCAGGCCGCTTTTGTTCTGCTGAGCTCTTATCCTTATTTTTCAAACGGAACCGTTCACCTTGGCGTGGTTGATCCCGGAGTTGGCGGCGCTCGGGCCATGGTGGCTATTCGGGCCGAAAACCAGATTTTTGTCGGGCCTGACAACGGTCTGTTCAGTTACGTCCTGGACCGCGTCCCTGGCTATGAGGCCCGGTACATCGAAAATCCCGCCCTGATGCTGCCCGGGATCAGCCGTACCTTTCACGGCCGGGACTGTATGGCCCCGGCCGCGGCGCACCTTTCCCGTGGTTTTGCCTTTGAGGAGATTGGTTCATCGGCCGCTGATCTGGTTAGGCTTCCTTCTTTGAATCCTGAAGTCGAGTCCGACCTTGTTAAGGGGCGGGTGATTTATATCGACCGTTTCGGCAACCTCATCACGAACATCCCGAATGAGGAATGTGAGGGCCGGGATATTATCATTGAGGCCGGGCCGTTAACCCTGGAGGGCCTGGCCGAGTCATATGGTTCGGTTAAACCAGGGGAATACCTGGCCCTGACCGGGAGCAGCGGTTTTATGGAGATAGCTCGAAACATGAATTCCGCTGCACAGTCCTCGAAGATAGTTTCAGGAACCCCGGTCACAGTGAGGCGGTCAAAGAGATAGAGACGGCCTGGCGAAGCAGGGCTGGCTTGCTGATTCTGGCCGGAACAGGATATTTCTGGTTTTTTAAGCTCAAATTAAGCATTAATCCCGGCCAGTTAACAAAAAGGGAGATAGAAAGCGGGTCTTGCCTTCTCATAAGATTGGTCTATAATCAAATAATTGATGATCTATAAGGGCCCCGTCCCTTGATGTGGAAATTTGATATGGAATCGTTTTCACAAGAACCAGTTGAGGTTATACCTTCCGCGGACCAACCGGTTGATTTTTTCGGATTGAAAGCTTCTGCGGCCGCTTTCTTATTAGCGGAAAGACTTAAGCGTCGGGATGAGTCCTACATGGTTTATCTGCCGACGCCGCTTGAGGCCGAAGATTTCGCGCGGGATCTGGAGTTTTTTTGGCCTGAAGGAGCGGCCGATTCAGCAATCCTTTTGCTGCCCGCCTATGATGTCAAGCCTTTTTCCGGCCAGTCACCGGCCCCTGAGTTGATTTTTGACCGGTTGTGGGCTTTTTATGCCCTTATCACGC
>CAZVRN010000009.1:0-9603 GCA_964629485.1 uncultured Thermodesulfobacteriota bacterium
GCTTACAACCGGAAGTTAATTTTATTTCAGGGTATCCATGACCTCCCTTCATGATGAGGCGGATTGTTGAACCAGGGCTTCAATAGCCGAAGGATCGGCAAGGGTTGAAGTGTCGCCGAGCTGATCAACCTGTCCCAGCGCAATCTTGTAAAGCAGACGGTGCAAAATCTTGCCGCTAAGAGTTTTGGGCAAAGAATCCGCCCACCTGATGACATGAATCGTAGCAAATGTTCCTATTTTTTCATGGACCAGATCTATCAATTCTTGTTTCAGTTGATCTGTTTTAGCAGTTTCTTCACCAACCGTGACAAAAGCCCAAATGGAATTCCCTTCGACCGGATTCGCTATTCCAACCACAGCAGCTTCAGCGACTTTTGGGTGCTCAACCAAAACGGATTCTATTTCAGAGGTGCCCAGCCGATGATTAGAAATGGTGATGACGTCGTCAAAGCGCCCCAGGAGCCAAAAATAACCATCCTCGTCCATTTTGGCTTCATCGCCGGAAAAAAACAGATTCGGGGCCGTTGAAAAGTAGGTTTCTTTATACTGATAATGATTATTATAAACTGTTCTGGCCATACCCGGCCATGGTTTCCTGATAAAAAGGGCTCCTTCCTGACCAGGAAACTGAACCTCCCGGCCCGTATTCATGTCCAGAATAACCGGATCAACCCCAAAAAAAGGGAGCGCGCACGAACCCGGCTTGAGTTCAGTTACACCTGGAAGGGGAGTAATCATGTGCCCACCGGTTTCAGTTTGCCACCAGGTGTCAATAATCGGGGCCCGTTCCCGGCATATGTTACGGTAACACCACTTCCATGTCTCGGGGCTGAGGGGTTCGCCTACGGAACCCACCAGCCTGAGATTGGTCAGATCATGCCTTTCTGCAATATTACCGTTTTCCTTGGCCAGCAAACGAATGACGTTCGGGGTGGTATATAATTTATCCACCTTATACTTGTTAACAATCTGCCAGTAACGGTCAAAACCAGGATAAGACGGTACCCCTTCGAACAGCACACCGGTCAAACCGTTGAGCAGAGGACCATAAACCGTATAGGTATGCCCGGTAATCCAGTCAATATTCGCGGTACACCAGAAAACCTCATCCGGCTTAAGGTCAAAAACCAATTCGGTTGTCATTGCCGCGTATACCAGGTAACCGCCATGTGTGTGAACCAACCCCTTCGGCTTACCCGTGCTTCCACTGGTATGAAGAATAAATAAAAAATCTTCCGCGTCCATCGGTTCAGGTGAAACAAAATCAGGCAAAGCGCGGTCGGCCACTGCTTCCTGCCACCAGATTTCATTCTTTAAATTGGGCTCAGGTTTCGATCCCAGGCGATCGTAAACAATAACATTCTCCACTCGCGGGCAGCACTCCAAGGCCTCGTCAAGGATATGCTTGAATGAAATCTGTTTACCCCCGAGGTATCCGCCGTTGGCCGTTAAAATCGTTTTGGCTCCGCAATCCCTGATATGTCTGGCCAGCGCTTCAGCTCCAAGTCCAGCAGAAACGACACAATGAATGGCCCCCAGACGGGCACAGGCCAGCATGCTGACGGGCAATTCCACGATCATGGGAAGGTAAATAATAACGCCGTCACCTTTTTTAACTCCTTTGGATTTCAGCAACGCGGCCAGTTTGTTTACCCGTCGATAAAGTTCTTGATAAGTAATGACGTTGGATTCACTCGGGTCATCACCCTCCCAGTAAAAAGCGACTTTATCCTGTTTTTGGGGCAGGTGTCGGTCCAAACAATTGTAGCACGCGTTGAGCACCCCGCCGCCGAACCATTCAAACTTGGCCTCAGCAAAATCGGCGCTCAGCACAAAATCCCAGGGTTTTTGCCAAGTCAAATATTTTTCGGCCTGTTCCGCCCAGAAGGTTTCCGGATCCTCCAGGGATTTCCGGTAAAGCGCATCATATTCCTCGCGGCTCTTTATATAAGCGATTTTCTGAAATGTTTTCAGGTGAGCATCGTATAGCCTTGCTTCGTCTGCCATGCCTTTCTTTCCTTGCTCCAGTTTTAACCGTTTAAAGTGATAGATTGGGGGAAATTTTCCCTGTTGCCGCAGGATATACTGAAAAAAGAATACCTTTCTCTATTCCCGTCTGCAAGCAAAAATTTATTTCACTTTTCCGAAATAAAAAAAAACAGAAATATGGTTAAATGTGGGCCAAAGGAGACTCAGATTGGCGGGCGTCAACCAAACTTTTTTTATGTCTTGAGGCCATAAACCTCATATCGGCAGGCGGTTTAAGACCTGTCAAGGTTCATGATTTTCTGCTTTCACTCTTTTCAATTAATTTTAAATATTCCTTGTAACTTATGATCACCGATACCGGCTTGCCATGGCGATCCACCAAAAATTTTTTCCCTTCCACTGAAGTTTGGTGAAGAATCTCCCCAAAAATCACCTTAGCCCTGGTGGCGGCGATCGGCTCCAAGTCCTCAATTTTAATTTTTGGCAAAAGCAAAACTCCTTTTTTTAGTATGCTCGTTGAGTAATAATCCGGGGTACGATCAGCTTTGCAAGCTTTGGCGCCCTTCGATTAAGGCGTCCAAGACGTCAGGATCAGCCAAGGTTGATGTGTCGCCTAATTCGCCCGTGATACCGGAAGCGATCTTTTGAAGGATACGGCGCATAATTTTACCGCTGCGGGTTTTAGGCAAACCACTGGCCCACTGGATGATATCAGGGCTGGCAATGGGGCCTATTTCTTTTCTCACCAGCTGCACCAACTCTTTTTTCAGATCTTCAGAGGGCTCTTCGCCGGTATTAAGCGTAACAAAGGCATAGATGCCTTGACCCTTAATTTCATGGGGGAACCCGACGACGGCTGCTTCCGCCACCTTGGGGTGGAGCACCAAGGCTGATTCTATTTCAGCCGTGCCCAACCGGTGCCCGGAGACATTTATAACATCATCAATACGGCCGATGATCCAGTAATACCCGTCTTCGTCCTGTTTGGCGCCGTCTCCTGTAAAATACATCCCGGGAACGCGGCTGAAGTAAACTTCCTTGAATCTTTCATGATCCCCATACACGGTCCGGGCCATACTTGGCCAGGCGCGTTTAATAAACAAGGCTCCTTCCTGATCCGGATACTGGGCGGGCTCACCCGTCTCAATATCCAGAATAACCGGCTCAACCCCAAAGAAAGGCAGCGAGCATGAACCGGGCTTGATTGGTGAAACGCCGGGCAAAGGCGTAATCAGAATACTCCCCGTTTCAGTCTGCCACCAGGTATCCATAATAGGACACCAGTCTCGTCCGATGTAATGATAGTACCATCTCCAGGCTTCAGGATTAATCGGCTCACCAACCGAACCCAGAAGCTTGAGGCTGGAAATATCGTGCTTTTGAGCCAATTCGTTACCCGCTGCGGCAATGGCCCTGATGGCCGTGGGGGCCGTATAAAACTTGCTGACCTTGTATTTTTCCACCACGGCCCAGAAGCGGTCATAAGCGGGATAAGACGGAACGCCTTCGAACATAACCGAGCTTAATCCCTCGGTAAGCGGACCGTAAACAATATAGGTATGACCGGTAATCCAGCCGATATCCGCGGTGCACCACCAGACCTCATCATCTTTCAGGTCAAATACATACCTCAAGGTCATAGCCGCTCCGAGCAGGTAGCCGGCCTGGGTATGAACAACACCCTTTGGTTTACCTGTAGAACCAGAAGTATAAAGAATGAACAGCGGATCTTCAGCATCCATCTGTTCGGGTTCAACAAAATCAGGCAGGTCTGGCTGGGCCAGCGCCTCGTGCCACCAGACATCTCGTCCGGGCTTGATGTCTATATCTAAATTGCAACGATTATATATCAATACCGTTTCAACTCCATCCAGGCCCTTAAGGGCTTTATCAACATTCGTCTTGAGCGGAATGGTCTTACCGGCGCGGTAACCGCCATCAGTAGTTATAACCATGCGGGGCTTACAGTCAGAGATCCGACTAGCCAGGGACTCAGCACTGAATCCCCCAAAAACCACGGAATGGACAACCCCGATTCTAGCGCAGGCCAGCATAGCCACTGACAACTCAAGGACCATTGGCATATAAATTACAATCCGATCACCCTTCCGAAGGCCGCATGATTTCAGAAAAGCAGCCAGCTTGTTAACCCTCTGGTATAGATCACGGTAGGTTACGAGCTCCGACTCTTGAGGATCGTCACCTTCCCAGTAGTAAGCAACCTTATCTCCCCTTTTATCCAGATGGCGGTCAAGACAATTGTAACATGCGTTTAGTTTGCCCCCGCCGAACCATTCGATTTTTGCTTCGTAAAAATCAAAATTTAAGACGAAATCCCATTCTTTATACCAGGAAAGATGTTCTTTGGCTTTCTCGGACCAAAAAGTATCGGGTTCTTCAAGGGAACGGCGATACATTTCTTCGTATTGATCTTTACTCTTAATAAAAGCTATTTTTTGGTATTCACTCAGGTGGGCATCATACCATTTCTGTTCCCTTGCCATAACTTTATCCTCCTTTAGGTGTTGCCCTATGATATATAAGCCAGTAAATACTGTAACCTACAATTGCTGACAATCAACAAGTCCCGCTCAATGAACAGCCCTTAACTAGATTATTTTAACAGCTTAAGAGGTAAAAAGAAAGTCTGCAAAAAGGCGAAAAATCATTATTGAGGAAATCCAGACCTTACAGGAATTACATTGTCTTAACATATCCGGGGCAGAAGCTCCCCGGTGAGCATGTCAACAATTCGTGATGTTCCAAACCGGGTAGTCATGACAACCCGACCGGGGTGTTCGGGTACGACCTCGCCAATAACCTCCGCCTGAAGACCAAACTTATTCCGGCGCATCCTGGTTAAAACCGCTTCCGTGTCCATAGCGGGAACCACTGCCACCAGTTTACCTTCATTGGCCAGGTAAAGGGGATCAAATCCCAAAAATTCACAAGCCGCCTTTACGGTTTCATGGACGGGTATCCTGGCCTCCTCAATTCTTATGCCGACCCCGGATTGCCCGGCTAGCTCATTGAGGCTGGTCGCGAGCCCGCCTCGGGTAGGGTCGCGAAGGCACCGGATTCCTCCGGAGACCTTAATCATATCGGCCACTAACCGATTTAAGGGAGCGCAATCACTCTCAAGACTCATTTCAAAATCCAGGCCCTCCCTCCGGGCCAAGACAGCAATACCGTGGTCCCCAATGGTCCCGCTAAGAATGATTTTATCCCCTGCCCTGGCCCGGGAGCCGGAGATGAGTACACCATCGGGAATAAGTCCAATTCCCGCGGTGTTGATGAAAATCTTGTCCGCGTTCCCACGACCCACGACCTTGGTATCACCCGTGATTACCTTAACGCCTGCTTCATCAGAAACCGCTTTTATGGAAGTCATTATCTGCTTAAGCTGATCCATGGGGAATCCTTCCTCAATGATCAGGGACAGGCTTAAATATAAAGGGCATGCCCCGGACATGGCCAAGTCATTCACCGTGCCGCAGACAGCCAGCCTGCCGATATCCCCCCCGGGGAAAAATATGGGATTTACCACGTAACTGTCGGTGGTAAAAGCCACTCGGCCGGATAACTCAAAAGTGGCCGAGTCATTCAGCTCAGACAGCAATGGATTACCCAAAATACCCAGCAGGTGCTTTTCCACCAGGTCATGACTCAACCTTCCCCCGCTTCCGTGACTAAGGAGAATCTTGTCTTCCATCTTCAACCACTCCGTATAGGTAATAAGCGGCACAGTTGCCTTCGGAAGAGACCATACACGGTCCAACCGGGTTCTCAGGGACACACACTTTGCCGAAAAGAGCGCAATCCCGGGGAAATTTGATTCCCCGAAGGATATCACCGCAGATACAGCCCTCCGGATTCGAAGCCGGCTCCGGCCGAATATCAAATTTTTTTTCAACGTCAAAACGGCTGTAATCTTCTTTTATGACGAGCCCGCTGTCAGCCACTTCACCTATGCCCCTCCATTCAGCCGAAGCGGTCTTGAAAACCTTTCCCATAATTCTTAAAGCTTCCTGATTCCCCCGGGTTTTAACCGCTCTTGGATATGCATTCTCCACCTTGGGCCGACCGCTCTCTATTTGCCTGATAAGCAGGTCAATACACCGAAGAATATCCAGAGGCTCAAAACCTGAAACAACGCAGGCGATGCCATACTCTTTCGGTATGAACTCGTAAGGCTGGGTCCCTATTATAGTGCTGACATGGCCGGGGCAGATAATCCCGTTGAGCAGGACTTCTCCGGATTCCAACAAAGTCCTCATCACGGGCGGACAAAGCTTATGAAGAGAAAGGACATAATAATTATCTATCCGCCGTTTATCGGCTTCAATGATTGAGGCGGCAATAGTTGGAGCCGTGGTTTCAAAACCGATGCCAATAAATACGACAGATTTTTGAGGATGCTGCTGAGCGATGGCCAGAGCGTCTTGAGCCGAGTAAACAACCCGGACGTCTCCACCCTCTGCCCTGACTTTCTGCAAGCTGGTTTTGCTGCCCGGAACTTTGAGTAAATCACCAAACGTCGCAACGATCACATCAGGCTGCCTGGCCAGGCTGATTGCCCTGTCCAGGTCCGCGGCCGCGGTGACGCAAACCGGACAGCCCGGGCCTGAAAGGAGCTGAACCTGCGGTGGCAAGAGCTGCCTGACGCCGTTTTTCAGAATGGCCACGGTATGGCCGCCGCAAAATTCCATGAGCCTGACCGGTCTGGTGGAGATTTTCTGAATTTTTTCCGCCAGCCCCTTGACTAGATCGGGGTCGCGATACTGCTCAACTAAATTCATATTATTGTTTCTTTCATTTCATGAAAACACTTGAAGGTCTCCAGACACCAAGGTGATAACCCAACCGGCATGAACCGGAATATAATCTCCAACACTTACTTTTGGAGTGAAAGCGATACTGATTCCGTGTGTAACCCCATTTATTCCAACCTCGTCTTGCTGACCAGCCCCTGACCCGGCAAGGGACGGAACGACCAGGCACAGAAGGCGGTGTCTTTAACTTGACTCCACCATAAAATTGGCGGCAACCGCCTGCCCCAGAGAAAGGCCTCCATCATTGCAAGGCACCTCATGATGCGTATAAACGGTTAAACCGGCCTCTTCGAGATAGGTCTGAGTCAATTCAGAAAAGAGCCGATTCTGGAACACTCCTCCGCTCAAGGCCACCTGATCAATACCTGTGCTTCGGGCCAGCGCCTTGACCATTTGCAAAACGATCCAGGCCATGGTGTTATGAAACTTGGCGGACATCTCGGACAATGAGCGTCCGCTCCCAAGGTCTGAAAGTATGCCCCTGAACAGCTCGCGAAGGCGGACCAGTTTCAGGCCGTTTCGCTCATCAATCTCAAAAAAATATCTTTCCGATTTCACTATTTCCTCACCAGCAGCCATCTCAAGCTCAATGGCCGCCTGGGCTTCATAATCCGAACGGCCCCTGATTCCTATCAGGGCCGATACCGCGTCAAAAAGGCGTCCCGCGCTGGAGGTTAACGGGGAATTGAGCCCTTTTTCAATCTGTTTTTTGATAATATCAACTTCGAGCTTTTTAACGCCCTCAAGACAGGGCAGATTCTCTCCCAAGACATCTTCTCCGAGCAGCGTGGCAAGATAACTGACAGCCATACGGTAAGGTTTTTTGACAGCCTCATCTCCACCGGGTAAGGGAACGTATTCCAAATGGCCCATCCGCCGGAATTTTCCGTAATCCGCAAGCAAAAACTCTCCGCCCCAAATGCGGCCGTCAGCGCCATATCCTGTCCCATCAAAAGCAACCCCCAAAACCGGCTTGCTAATCCGGTTCTCCGCCATGCAGCTCACCACGTGGGCATGGTGATGCTGAACCGCGATCATTTCAGGAATATTGCCGCGATCCTTGAGCGAAAAGGCGTACCGGGTGGAAAAATAATCCGGGTGCATGTCATGAGCCACGATCCGAGGCTCAACCCGGAATAGTTTTTTAAACAGCTCGACAGTATGCTCAAAGTGACTCAAAACCTCAAAATTATCCATGTCTCCGAGGTGCTGGCTCAGAAAAGCATACTCATCTCTGGTCAGGCAAAATGTGTTCTTAAGTTCAGCCCCGCAAGCCAAAATCTCCTTGACCTTAAACGGCAAACGAACGGAACCGGGAGCATAGCCCCGAGCCCGTCTGATCATTTTCAGTCTGCCCCGCTCCAACATGGCGACGCTGTCATCACAGCGGGTGTGAATATCCCGGTTATGAAGCAGGAAGTAATCCGCGATCCCTGCCAGCTTTCCCAAGGCTTCCTCATTATCCTTGGCAATGGGCTCTCCTCTCAAATTACCGCTGGTCATTACCAGGGGCCGATTCACCTCTTGCATCAGTAAATGATAAAGGGGAGTATAGGGAAGCATGACACCCAAATTATTAATATTCGGAGCTACCATGGGGGAAATGACACCGCCGGGCCTGCGTCTCAAAAGCACAACAGGCGCAGGCGGAGAGGTTAAAAGGGTCTGCTCCCCGGCTGAAACATAACAATATTTATTAATTTCCTCCAGGTTGGCTATCATCACCGCCAGCGGCTTAAAGGGTCTTTGTTTTCTTTGGCGAAGCAGGAAGACCGCCTCTTCATCGGTCGCGTCGCAGGCCAGCAAAAACCCTCCCAAGCCCTTGACGGCCAGGATCTTGCCGCGTTTGATCATTTTTGCGGCGTCAATGACAGGATCGCCGGAATTAATCGCCCGGCCGTCTCGATCGGTAAATTCAAGTTGAGGGCCGCAGTGCGGGCAGGCATTGGGCTGGGCGTGAAAGCGGCGATCCATTGGATCTTCATACTCCTTCCGGCATTCAGGGCACATCCTGAAATGACGCATGGTCGTATTTGCCCTGTCGTATGGAATATCTTCGATAATGGTGAAGCGGGGTCCGCAGTTCGTGCAGTTTGTGAACGGATAACGATAATGACGGTTTTTTGAATCTACAATCTCGGTCTGACAAAGATGACAGGTGGCAATATCAGGTGAAACAAGCTGATAACGTCCTTTATCGGACCGGCTCTCTCGAATCTCGAACCGGCCATAGCCGCATGGTTCTGTAAAATGGCAGTCAAGGCCTTCAACCCGGGCCATAGGCGGTGTTCGTGACCGGAGCTTCTCAAGAAATTGGTTAATGGTTGTGCCTTCTCCTTCCACCTCGATCTTCACGTCTCCCGTAGTATTGCGAACCCAGCCATTAAGGTTCAGGCTGGTGGCCAACTGATAGACAAAAGGCCTGAACCCGACACCCTGGACGATGCCTCGAATGCTGATTTGAGCTCTAATGGATTCCCCCATCACTAAAACTTTACTAAGTGCTCCTGTCCTTTGGAGGACTGGCTCCCCTGATAAACCATAATCTATCACGATCTATGCGTATTTGGTTCAGCCCTCTTATTTACCCCTACCACATAAACTTTCACATGCAAGCCATGTCTTAAATTTTCCAGGATCATTTTTACGCAAAGGGGGGTTCATTCCCCATGAAAAGAATGCGAAGCGCAACCGACCTGCCGATCTGGATTAAACCAAATGAGGGTCTTCCCGAAGTGATTAATGGTAAAGTTGTTTATGGCGCTACTCCGAAAGATTTTGC
>CAZVRN010000009.1:9703-17785 GCA_964629485.1 uncultured Thermodesulfobacteriota bacterium
AGCTTTTATTTTTTACTTTCGAGAAATTCCTTGTCTTTTTCCATAAAATAAACCCAGGTGTTTCGGGACATGAGGCAGTAGTCTTCCTCGTGGAGCACTTGAAGTATCTCCAGGCGCAGCTTTCGCCCGCCAATATCTTCCGGATCGTGCTGGAGCAGGACGTCCAAGACCTGAAGGGCCAGTTGAGCTTTGCCTTGCTGAAAAAGATCAGCGGCCCTTTTCAGAATGGATTCACGGCTACCGATGAGACTGACTATCTCATCGTTAACCTCACGCTCAGGGCGAGGCAGAAGGTGGGCCGGATTATGGTCAAAATAACCATGATACCAGCGATAAATATTGTACACCGCGAACTCAGGCCTTGAATAAACAAAACGAAGATACGGGTGGTCCTTGAGGTGATCCGGAAGCTTCACCAGGTGAATCATCTCATCAACCGGTACGTCTTGATTGATATATTCCACCACCTGGTCATGAACCGAATAAATGGCTTCTATGTTTACATCCAGAACCTCTTTGGCCTGATCGCCCTGATAAACGGCTCGTCCGCCGTGGGCGATAACCAGTTCCGGTTTTTTCTCCCGCACCGCCTCTAATGCACGCGCCCAGGGCAGGGCGAAACGAGTTGGCTTGAAAGGATTGCCAATATTCGGAAAGCCGGCAATAATCAGGTCGCCGACAAAGGCCGTTCGGATTTCAGGCGAAAAAACCCAGGTATGGTCGTCGGTTTCGGCCCGGGCATGATACAGCTCAAAGGTCTTGTCTCCCAGGGTAAAAGTCATGGACTCATCATAGAGCCTGGTCGGATGCACAAAAGATGGCACCCTCGGCCCGCGAAAGGGGAGATTGAACTGAATGGAGGCGATTCTGGATCTGTGTTCCGCCAGGATACGATATTTCTCAAAACGCTCCATAATATAACGCTGAGCGATAATCTCCGGAGAGTCTTCAAGAAAAGCCTTCGCCCCTCCGACGTGGTCGCCGTGGCCGTGCGTGTAAATGACATATTTTACCGGCCCGCTGGTCTTTCGAATTTCTTCAAGCATCTTCTCGGCCGCAGGCGGGGAAATCAGAGTATCTATGAGCACTGTTCCGGCCGTGGTTTTTACCCATGAAGCATTCGCAATGAGCACCCGGCCCACATGCACATCCGGATGAGGATGTTCAAAATGAACCTTATCATACTTAATCACCTGAAAGGCCTGATCCCTTCCCGGTCTTATCGCCCCTTCAAAATCCTCCAGATTATTTGATTCTGGTGTCTGATTCTCTTGCTGTAAACCATTGTCGTTTGTCATTTCGAATATCCCTTCTCTATATTCAAAAAATTTTATTCATAGTTAAGAGCGTTATCCGGCTTTAAACGCACTAATCAGGCCACAGAGCCGGTCACGGGTTTCGGTTCCTGAAGCTAACACACTCATAAAACCGATTTTTATCCAAAAATAGCTGAAAGGAATTTGTGTGTCAATAAATTACCAACGCCAAGATCTGAGGCTCGTGTTGTGAATATATTGCAAAGAAGATATTATTATAAAGAAATGAAGCGAGGGGAAAAAGCAGAAACAATAACAGAGAAATAATTTATCGCTCAGATGGCAAGACCTTTTTTCACAACATTTTCAATTTTTTTTAGGATATGAAAAGTTGCTTACCTTTAAAGAACTAAAAGAAAAAAAAGAAATTTTGTACGAAATTGATTGGGATTTAACGCCGCAGGAAGCCTTTGAAGCCTATCAAATCAAGTCCAAAGACGGTTGGAAACACCGATCCCTGCCGGAAGTTTTTTATTTTTATATCTCGGTTTGGCAAGGCCTCACGGAATTGCTGTTAGTGAAAAGAAAAATGAGAGACAGCGAAGTGATAGCCAAGATAGACGCACCCGCGCCCCTTATCAGGGCCTGCCTTGAGAAACAGGGAGGATTGAGACCGCCGACAGGTCAATACGCCATTGATGGGGCTGTCAAGAACTGGCTTAAGGATAAACTGAAAATGTAAATTATAAATGAGCAGCCAGGGGCTATCTCAAAATTGACGAAGTTCCCGAGAGGTCTTGCTATATAAATTTCACGCCTTTATATTCCATGAAAATACTGCTTCACCCCAAAGGGGATCCTGGGATAAAAATTGACACGCGCGCCAGGTTTCCCTATACTCGCTTTTAGAAAAATCAAGACTATATAATCTTAATGGGGGTAGGAATGTCGGCTAAATCATCAAAAAAGCGGGTAGCCGTGCAATTACCGGCCACCGCCAAGACAAGGCCCATTGCGGAACGCTATGCGTTGGAGCTGGAAGCGCTCGCCCCGGCAGGAGCGGAAATATTCGAAGTACGGGCTGCCTCGGAAGAAGAGTTTATAGAAGGTGCCCGGGACGCCGACGCCATTATCACATCCTGGGGCTTTAAAATAAGCCGCAACATCATTGAACATTTGGAGAAGTGCGTGGTCATCGGTGTGGGCAGCGTGGGGGTGGATATGGTAGATGTTGAAGCAGCCACCGAAGCCGGGATCGTGGTCACTAATGTGCCCGACGTATTCATTGAAGAGGTGGCTGATCACGCAATGATGCTGCTGTTGGCCTGCGCCCGGCGTATCAAACAGATGGAGAACATGGTGGCGTCGGGGGACTGGTTCAGGGCCAGGCCGGTACTGACCGCTATTCCCAGGTTATGGGGACAAACCCTGGGACTGCTGTCTTTCGGGAATATAGCCCGGGCCGTGGCGCGCCGCGCCAAGCCTTTTGGATTCCATATTATCTCTTTTGATCCTTATGTCAGTGAATTGAAAATGACCGGGGAAGGTGTGGAGCCGGTTTCTTTCGGGGAGTTGTTAGAAAAATCTGATTACCTGTCCATGCATCCGCCGCTCAACGCTGAAACAAGGCACATGATGAGCACGGCGCAATTTAAAGCCATGAAAAACACGGCCGTGCTGATCAATACCGGCCGCGGGCCGACCGTGGATGAAGCCGCTCTCATCCAAGCGCTGAAAGACGGCGAAATCGCTGCGGCGGGTCTTGATGTATTGGAACAGGAGCCTCCTGCGCCGGACAATCCTCTCCTGGCCATGGAGAATGTAATTATTACACCGCATGTGGCGTCTGCGACCAGCCGCATGCACCCGGAAACTCGCCGTCGTGTGGGGCGCGAAGTATCACTGGCCCTGACAGGCCGCTGGCCCATGAGCAGTGTAAATCCGACCGTACTGCCAAGAGTGCCTCTGGAACGCTGGCAGCCTTACCCCATGGAACGGGGTCCAAACCGTTAACAAATTTATAATAAATTGAACCCGGAGAAACGAGATGAAAGTTGTAAACGCAATTGCTGAAATTTTGCGGACAGAGGGTGTGAAATTTATCACCGCATACCCGGTAAACCCGATCATTGAAGCATCCGCAAAGGTCGATATCCGGACCATCATTGTAAGGCAGGAGAGAGTTGGCCTGCACATGGCGGACGCTGTCAGCCGCATGAGCAGCGGAGACAGAATAGGCGTATTTTGCATGCAGCATGGTCCGGGGACCGAAAACGCCTTCGGCGGTGTGGCCCAGGCTTACAGTGAATCCGTGCCGATACTGGTCTTACCCGGAGGCTACCCCCGCCGCGTAATGAATATATTTCCCAACTTCAATGCCTCACTAAATTTCCAGCACGTCACAAAAGCTTGCGAACCCTTGAACCGCGGTATATTTGTCGCCGAGGTCATGCGGCGGGCCTTTGCACAGCTCCGCAACGGGCGAGGCGGTCCGGTGCTTATAGAAGTCCCGGGTGACGTATTCGGCCAGGATGTACGCGAGCCGCTGAATTATAAGCCCACATTTCGCACTCGTTCCGCGCCTGACCCTTCCGCGGTTGTCGAGGCAGCCAAGGTTCTCGCAGAGGCTGAAAATCCGGTGATCTACGCGGGGCAAGGCGTACATTACGCCAAGGCATGGACGGAACTCAAGATGCTGGCTGAACAGCTCAACATACCCGTTTGCACCAGTCTCGAAGGCAAAAGCGCTTTCCCGGAAAACCATCCGCTTGCTCTCGGAACGGGCGGACGAACCATTCCGAAGGCGCTGCACCACTTCCTGCAAAAAGCCGACGTAATTTTGGGCATAGGGTGCAGCTTCGCCCGAACCGCGTTTGGCGTGGCAATGCCGAAAGGGAAAACAATCATTCATGCGACCCTGGACTCCAGGGACCTTGACAAGGACGTCCCGGTGCAGTACGGCCTGATAGGCGACGCACAACTGACTCTCAAAGCGCTGCTGGACGAACTAGGCGACGGCCGATTCCCGAAAGCGGAAGCGAGGAAGACATCGGTACCGGCTGAAATTCAGTCGATAAAAAAGGCCTGGCTTGCGGAGTGGCTGCCAAAACTTACGTCCAATGAAAAACCGATAACGCCCTACCGGGTGATCTGGGATTTGATGCATACGGTCGATGGAGCGAACACGATCATCACCCATGACGCGGGCAGTCCCAGGGACCAGATATCTCCTTTCTGGGAATCGACCAAACCCCTCAGCTATATCGGCTGGGGGAAGACTACCCAGCTCGGGTACGGACTCGGCCTGATTATGGGGGCCAAGCTCGCCTGTCCCGACAAGCTCTGTATCAATGTCATGGGTGACGCCGCTATCGGGTTCACCGGCATGGACTTTGAAACAGCGGTACGCGAGCGCATACCGATCCTGTCAATCTTATTCAACAACTTCGCCATGGCCATTGAGGTCCCGATCATGCCCGTATCCACGGAAAAATTTCGCAGCACGGATATCTCCGGGCACTACGCCGACATGGCCAGGGCGTTCGGCGGGTACGGCGAACGTGTGATAAATCCGGACGAAATTGTACCCGCCATCAAACGCGGGATTGAAGCTACGGCCAAAGGCCAGCCCGCGCTCTTGGAATTCATCACATCCAAGGAACTGGCTTATTCAACTTTTTAAGCCAACCAACCGCTCTGACGGAAAAAGGAATTAAGTTGACTCAGGCAAACTTGAAGACACAATCCTGGTACTTTCCAACCGCGGATTCGGCGTGGGAGCTTATTGATCCCGAAGCGGCCGGCTGGGATAAGAAAGCGCTGGAAAAGGCGATTAATTTCGCGGGCGCCTGCCGGTCAACCGGTGTGGTCATTCTGCACCGGGGGCGGATCATGGCCGAAAGATACTGGAGCTATGGGGAAAAAACGGCTGAAGAGCCGGAAGAACCCTCAGAGGCGATCTTTAAAATCATGCAATGCGGTTTTGATTCCCACGGACGACCGATAGAGGATGTTGCGTCTGTTCAGAAGAGTTTTACAGCCGTCCTGGCATGTCTTGCCCGGCAGAAAGGCTATCTGAGCTTCGATGACAGCATAACGAAACACCTTGGCAAAGGCTGGTCCGAAGCGCCCCCAGAGGCCGAAGAAAAAATCACTATCCGGCATCTCATGTCCATGACCTCCGGCCTTGATGACAAACTCACCTTTCAAGCACCGCCGGGCAAAAAATGGTTGTACAATACCCAGGTCTACCAGCATCTTATTCGAGTCATCGCCGCCGCGAGCGGAAAAAACTATCAGACGCTAACATCAAAATGGCTGTCAGACCTGATCGGCCTCGAAAACACCGCCTGGATTGAACGAAAGTGGGCCCCGAAAATGGGCCGTGTCAAGATGCTCGGCCTTGCTGCTACAGCCCGCGACCTGGCCCGCTTTGGTTTGTTTGTCATGGCCGGCGGGAAATGGGGACCGACAGAAATTGTGACTGATCGGAAATGTCTGCTCGAAATACTGCGGCCCTCACAGCAGCTTAACCCGTCTTATGGTTATCTTTGGTGGCTGAACGGTCAAAAGAGATTTATGGCCCTTTCTCAGGAAGAGCCTTCAGAAGGCCCGCTGGTGGCCTCGGCACCCCCGGACCTGGTTGCGGGCTTTGGCGCGCTAGACCGAAAACTATACATCGTTCCCAGCCTTGAACTTGTGATCAGCCGCCTGGGAAACCGTGCAACCTCAACCGTCCAGGGAACGCGATCTTCCTTTGACAATGACTGGTGGAAACTGTTGTCCGCAGCGGCCCCAAAAGTATGATAACACAACCCAAATAATAACATGCTTGCGGTTCTCTTTGCCCCCTGAAGCACTTATCATCCTGAAATGAGACCCTTTTAAGAACTTCGTCCTTTAACTAAACACCTTATCAGGTTCAAAATTAATTCCCCGCAATATTATTAATGTTCCTGGAGGTTAAATTTCCACCTTCCGCGATTTCAATAAAATTACTCGTTTTGCAAAGGTCTCAAGAGAAATATTTTGAGAAGATTACCAAATTAAGTTTGGAACGGTTTATCTTATAAGCGGGAGATGGCGGGTTAAATAAGGGCCTAAGATTGTCATCATATTGACTTGATGCTGTATTCAGGGTCAAAACAGATGGCCATACCATTCGGTTCGGAACGTATCACCTGCCCCTTGACTTTAATCTGTGCCTGTTTTCCTTTTATCTTTTTTAATCTCTCAATAGAAAGAACCAGGTCTATTTTGACCAGCGTGTTTTCAGGTAAGGGATGGTCTGTGTAGAAATAGGCACCGCCGGCACAAACATTTTTTGTCAGCAGATTGATAAACTCCTGCTCTCTGTCCCCGGTTCCGGAGATCACCTGCAACGAAGCTGGAACCGCTAACTCAAACCTTTCTAATCTCCTTCTTTCGACCATGGATTAATATCCTTCATAAATGTCACCCCGTGCTAAAGATATTCGTCCAAAACATAGAAGCGAATTTATTTTTATCAAGGTCATTTTATTAAATCTTATATTTGCACAAAAGTCAAGGGAAATGCCCTATATAGTGGTATTAACCAGTTAATTTTCTATATATTGTATTACCCTCGAAATAGAACCCGGATGAATCGGCATTTGAGGCCTTTTCAGGGCCATTTTACTAAATTTTTAAAAAAATACAGGATGCTATACTGCGGAGCAATCATTATGCCCCAGGAAGAATTATTGTTTATAACGCATCATTTGACAGGCGTCTCGCTTTTTACAATAATATTTAGACCGAGAATCTGTTAAGCAGTCACAAGCGCTTTTTCTCAAGCTCCGGCTGCATTCAAGAATTGGCAACCATCAGGAAACCGGCATGAACAGGGGAACATATTGTCTTGTCATGAAGCTTGGACATGGCAGAAGCATTAAAATAGGCGCAAGACCGGCGATATGGTTTCCAAAAGGCTATTACTGTTACGTGGGATCGGCCATGAACAGCCTGAGCGGCAGAATAAAGCGCCACCTTTCCGACCAAAAGCGTCTGCACTGGCACATAGACTGGTTTCTTAAACACGCCCGGGTAACTGAAGTTAAAAAAATAGAGTGCGAGAGAAGGTTGGAGTGCGCCCTGAGCCAAGAGATCGCCCCGTTATCTGAAAAAACGATTATGAAAGGGTTCGGTTCCTCTGACTGCGCCTGCGAAACACATTTATTTTATTTCAAGCGGAATCCAGAACCTGACCTGGATCGGCTTATCAAAAAAATGGCCGAGGCCGTAAAAGACCTGGAAAAAGCCTCTTTACAATGTAAAAAGATCTCGATAGGTTAAAAACCATACTTTGTCGAACTCGCGGTCAGGCTCAAAATTAAGCTCTTAAAGGCCGGTAATATTCCTGCGGGTTAAATTTTGACTTTCAGGGATATTAAAAAAATTACCGCTTCTTAACGGGTCTCGTTTTTCAAGGTGCTTTAAAATGAAAAAGCAAATGGATCCGCGCATGCACTCCGCCGAACATATCCTGAACCAAACCATGGTCAGGATGTTTCAGTGCGGCCGCTGTTTCAGCGCTCATATTGAAAAGAAAAAATCAAAATGTGATTATAACTTTACCAGGGCTTTAAGCCCGGAAGAAATCTCACAGATTGAAAAAAAGGTCAATGAGATTATCAAGGCGGACTTTCCGATCAGTGAAGAATACATCACCAGGGCCGAGGCTGGGCAGTCCTTCAACCTGGAACGTCTGCCTGAAGATACCGGGGACCGTATCAGGATTGTCAAGGTGGGGGATTACGACTCAGTTCCCTGCATAGGTCCCCATGTCAAATCCACAAAAGAGATA
>CAZVRN010000010.1:0-11671 GCA_964629485.1 uncultured Thermodesulfobacteriota bacterium
AATGGTTTAAGAGGAATGATGGTCGCCATAACCGACCGACCTACCGGGAAGATAAGGCCGGTCTATTTTCATCCTGACCCGGACTCAGACAGTGATTTTTACCTGGCTGAAATAGACAGTCTGCCGCAGGAAGTTCCGTTTAACCATCTTGCAAGTGTTGCTATTGACTTAAGTGAGGTTTTGCGCAGTGTATAAGATCAGTCTAAGCTGGCATAACAGGCTAAAACGCGGTGAATTTCCTGTGCCGTACATTCTCGTTTCAACGAAGATCGGAATTTACGCCTACGGAAACAAGGAACTGTCAAACCTGCTTTTAGGTCAGGTAGATAATCTCCTGGTTCATTCCGCAAAAGTCAAATCTTTTGGCGAACCCAAGAAAACTATAAGCCCGGTCACCCACAGCTTGCTGACTTCATTTACCACCAAGCAGTTGTCTAATCTAACGGTAGTTTTGGATAACAATGACAATGAAATCAGCAGGGCCATGGTTGTTTCACCCTTTCTGGGCGGTGCCTTGTCCCTGTCTCTGGGTTTTGAAGGCGATGCGCTGAATGATCATCTAAACTTATTCACCGGTTTGATCAAGAGAATACGGGTGAATCAATCTGAAGTCATCCTGGAGGCCAACGAAGGGTAAAGATGTCTTTATATGAAACGGATTTAAATAAATTGTTCAAACCGCGCCTGGCCTCGGTCTTCGATTACCCTCTTAACGAAAACGATGTCCTGCCCGTGGTCTATGGTGATTTAACAGTTAGTTCAGGTATTCAAGGAGGCCATTGGGTCTTGCCGTGTATTGACAGCATAAACCACGTTTACTGTTTCGCCGATCATCCCGTGCTCTCCGCGGCTAATGGCAACGTGGTGTCGATTTACGCGAATGGAGAACTTGTTGATCCTGTTGAGTATGTTTTTGATGAGAATAATTCGGCCTATGCTTCGATAGCTACTGTCTGTTTTACAAGCGACCAGGGAAACAAACAGATCAGCGCTCGCGGCAAAGGCAAGGCCGATCTTAATTCGCCCCAGGTGCTTTTAACCAATCTTATCGACATAATCGAAGATTTTTTGACCGTCCAGAATAACTATGACCCCGAGGTTTTTGAAAATCTTTCCCGGGTCAAATCCCAAAGCGATTTTGAGAATGAATCCTATCAGGCCGCAGGTGTTATTGACCGCGAGATAAATGTCTGGTCTCTGCTTCAAAAAATGGTGGGTTCATTTTTAGGTTCTGTTTATAAGAATTCAAAAGGAAAACTGGTCCTCGAAATAGAGACCGGCCAAGGTCCTGTATCTCAGGCGCCGATTATTCCGATCTCAGATATAAGCTATAAATACGCTGAACAGCGGCTGGAGGACGTGGTTAATAATATTACGGTTCGATATAAATTCAACTTGATCGTCAGGGATTTCATCTCAGAGGAAACACAGGCAGATATACTGTCTCAAGAATTATACGGGAACAGGTCTCTGATCCTCCCTCTATACTGGTGCTACGACCAGGCGTCCGCTGCTCGGGTAGCGGATATTCTGCTTCATAAGTTCAAATATCCAACATGGCGAATTTATTTTAAGGACCTAACTTTGAAGAGGGCGCACCTTGACGTGGGTGATTTTGTGGTCGCTACTTTTCCCTGCCTGTATGGTACGGATAAGCAAACAATGATGAATCAAATCCTGAAAATTGTCGGAACCCGTCCAGACCCCGGCAAGGGACAGGTCGAGTTTAACGTCCTGGATACCGGGATTTACATGACTGATGAAAATGGGTACCGCGATTTGACCCATTACTAACCGGGAGATCAAAATGGCTGATAATAAATCTGGACTAGACTGGGTGGCCAAAATCCCGGTCGCCCTGATTCTCGCTGTTCTATCAGCGATCGTATTTTTTGTTCAACTCGATTTTGAACGGAAAAACCTTGCCGCTGAGGTGGTGAATATTAAGCTCAAGCAGACGGCTCATGTGGAGGAAATCGTCAAGCTCAATGAACAAGTAAAAGGCATTGATCTGAGATTGGCGCGTATAGAGCGGTCCCAGGACAAGATACTTGATCTTCTTATGGAGCGTAGAAAACCCGAACCTTGACCATGAAGGGGTTTTAAATGGGGGCGGAAATGAAGAATAGGCCTGATATCATCGTGATCCATCATAGCGCCGGGTATGATCATCCTGTTATTGAAGACTGGGAAGGCATTCGAACCTACCATAAGAATGTTCGGGGTTGGCGGGATATTGGCTACCACTACGGTGTCGAACTTGTCAACGGCAAACCAATGATCAAATACGGCCGGCCCCCGTTCGAGAACGGGGCTCACGCGCCCGGTTACAACACCAGAAGCCTGGGGGTTTGCATGGTCGGTGATTTTTCAGACAGCCCGCCTGGTAATGAAAGCCTTCTGGTCTTGTTGGACCTGATCTGGTCATTGACCATTGCCTTTGATATCCCGGCGGACAGGATTTTCGGTCACCGGGAGATTATGCGCCCTGGTTATACCCAGTGTCCCGGCCAGGCTTTTCCACTGGCCAAAATAAAGCAGTGGATCGCCTCCACTCTGAGTTTAAGGCACACTTTAAAGGACGGAGTCCCTAAGAGGTCTTGTTTGTAAATTTTAAACGGAGCAGGAGGTATGATTCAGATGGGGTTTATTGACAACTTATTAGGTTCGGGTGCGGCGAAAATGGCGGATGGCGTTGCTTCGGCCATTGATCGTTTCGTGGAGACGGACGAAGAGCGCAAAGCGGCTGATTTACTCCTGCTCAAGGCACGGCAGGAGCCTGATAAATGGCAGACCGAGATCAACAAGATCGAAGCAGGGCACCGCAGTCTCTTCGTGGCCGGATGGCGGCCTTTTATTGGCTGGGTCTGCGGCCTCGGGTTGGCATGGAAATTCGCACTTAGTCCGGTTTGCCTTTATGCTGCGTCGTTGGCAGGTGCACCCGCAGCCATGCCTGACATCCAGGCCGGGGAATTGATTCCGCTCGTCACGGCCCTTCTCGGTCTCGGCGGTATAAGGTCCTGGGAGAAGAGCAGGGGGCTGACAAAGTAAAAGTCAAGGCCGCTTTAAAAAGAAGCTTTTTTAAAGGGCTGTTAAGCAAGAGCAAGCCAGACAGTATGGAATATTGCGGAAAAAACGAGCCGGTTTGAATAATTTATGCCTAAGACTGCGCCCTTCAAACAAACTCAAATATAAACCAGGGTTTTTTACTTCTTTTTTTTCTTCTTTTTCGACCATCCCGGCGGATACTTGGCTTTGTGTTTTGCGAAGTCCCGGTATGGTTTATCCGTATCCATGGTAATAGTCACGGCACTGCCGAGCTTGACTTTCAGGCTGGCCGGCAACGAAACCGAGGCCCTCCAGACACCGCCTGCAAAATAAAAGTAGACTCTTCTTGAAATATCAAAATAAACATAAGCCTCCGGGTAGTACCGGTAAATGTGTTTGGCGCGGTAACCGTAAGCCGGAGCGTGCGCCGGGGGTTTTCCTCTGGGCGGCTTGGTGTCACCGATTTTCACACCGACCTCCTGCACAGCGCATCCGGTTGAAAAAATAAGCAAGATCGCCGGTGTTAATAAGGCTTTTAAGCCGAATCTAGAGATTGCGTTCATGGTAATCTCCTTATATTTTTTTAATACTCAGTTAGTCCTACTTAACCACAGGACATGATTTATATCAACTCTGGTTTCAAATCAAAGACGGATGACTGCGTCAAAGTACTTGGCCAGGGCTTTCATTTCCCGCGCTTCTTTTTCGGATAGCGGACCTTTGCCCAATTCATCACCAAGGTAGCCGTTTGCGACAATGGTTTGCGCTTTTTTCAGGTAATTGGTCATACGGGCGGTGCTGCCCGCCTGAAGATACAGGCTGATATCATTGATGAAGAGAATATGCCGCCGGCTTTGCATGTAAATTTGAAAGAGCCTCTCAATGACCGGTATGTTTTCATTGGCGATTAAGATGGCTTGCTCCTCGCTTTTGGAGCTGAGGCGTGGTGGTTTAATTTTCGCCTTCAGATAAAGAACTCCCTGCTCTTCAGGAGGGATCAGAGTTCCGCCGACACCTTGCAGTCCCCTTTTCAGCGCTGTTTCCCGGGGTATTTCCGGAGCCATGTCTATGACGGCAATGCTTCTCCCCAGCGAATGAGCGCAGAATTCATCAAGAATCATCTTGCTCAGTCTCGTTTTTCCGGTGTTGATTCCACCCACGATCAGGGTGCTTTTCCCCATGAATTTCTCAAGTTGCACCTTCTTCGCCATGTCTTGTATTTCAGAATAATCCGAAAGAGAAAAACATCTGGCAGCCTTTATCCCCACAAGCCAAGCTTGGAAAAAATGAACCGGACTGCCAGCACGCTTGTTACCAAGAGGGCCAGGACACCCAGAGTATTAAGAAGCAGAGAATTTTTATGCGCACTCACCACGTCTTTTTTATTCAGAAGGAGCAGTATGATAAAAATAATGAACGGCGTGCCGCATAAGCCTAAGGCAAGCATGATCACAAGCAGGAGAATGAAGCTGCCTTTGAGCATCGGACCGATAAGACTCAGCAAGCAGCCGGCGAAAATTACGGCTTTGAATCTTCTGTCACGCACGTTCAGCCCCCAGCCCATCTTATCGCTCAGAAAATATCCGGCTGCAAGGAAAGTCGGGGTTATGGTCGAAAGGACGGCCCCCCAGAGTCCGATCAGAAAAACCGCATTGGCGTATGGACCTAAAGAGGGTTTGAGGGCCAGGGCCAAATCCAGGGCGCCTTTGACTTTGATGCCCGCCGGATGAAGCACTGAGGCAGCGGCCAGGAAAATGGCTACACTGTAAAGACCGAAGGCAATGAACATGGAAAGAAAAGTGTCTGTCCAGGCCAGTTTCATTTGGCTTTGTCCCCAGCCCCTTGAATTGACATTATAGGTGTGCATGGCGATGATGGTAATGTGGACTGCGCCGCCCATGATCCCGGCCATCATCAAGGCTGAGTCCATGCCGCCGGGTATGGTTGGGATGAGCCCCTTTAAAACCATATCCATTTCAGGCCTGACAATAATGACTGTGGTGACGAAACACAAAACAACCAGCGCAACCAGCACCTTACAGAGCCATTCCAGAATCTTGTACCCGCCCACGCCGGTGACCAGAAAGACAAAGGCGGCATAAAGGAGGGACCACCAGGGGCTGGACAGTCCCGTTATCAGCGCTGTGACGTCAACAAAGGCCTTCATCAGGACGGTGGAAGCCAGCCAGGTGGCCAGGAGGGCGTCAATCATAAGAATCCAGCCCCACACGGGACCCATCCGTTTATTCACCAGTGAAATGATCCCCTGCCCGCTCAATATGCCCAGCTTTGCAGCCATGAATTGAGCCACAAAGGCCAGCAGCGCGCTTAGAATTACGACCCAAAGCAGTTGATATCCAAAGAGTGCCCCGGCTAACGATACCGAGGCGATGGTCGCGGGACCGCAGGCGACTGCGCTGACCACCCAAGCCGGTCCCATTTCTTTTAAAAAACCACCGAAGGTTGAGGCTGTCGTCGAATCAGAGTGATAGTCTGTTGTCATTGACATAACCCCGCTATTTGGATGAGAAAATCTAAAGATAAAGCAAGAGCGCCAATTGTGGCAAGATGTTTTTTGGGGCCACCCGCTTTTTTCTTTTTTTTTGCTTAATACAATGAGCCGGGATTGAGGATTTACTGCGGTCATGAAAGAGGGCCACTATCTGTATAAAAATTAGACGGTTTGTCTTAAAGTGTCTAATTTTCATCCAGTATCTATTTGCCCTCTAAAAACGATCTTGAACGTCTTTCCTATATATTTACTTGTTTTATCAAATAGTTATGTTAAAAATTATCAGTATGCCCTTTTTGGCATCCCCCTTGCTTTATCTTCTAAGCAATAAGTTTTTCTAAAAACAAAGGAGGAATAGAAAATGGCAAAAAGAACAATATTGGTAATCATGTTGGCACTAGGCCTGGCCCTCGGTGGCACTTACGCTTACGCTCACGGTCCCGGCTTCAATGGCGGCCGAGGCTACGGCGGCTGGAGAGGCCAAATGATGGGCCCGGGCTGGGGTCACATGATGGGCCCGCGCTATCAGGGCATCCCTTGGGGCAAAGTTGACGCGGAAACAAGTAAACTCATGAACAACCTTTACCAGAAACATCTTGAACTGCGGGCGGTATTAGCAGAGGAAAACATAAATGAAGAAAAGGCCAAAACCCTGAACACGGAAATTAATAAACTGAAGAATGAACTTTCAAACAGGCGATTGGAGGCATTTATTAAATTCAGGCAGGAAAATCCCAACCAACCTTTGCCTTTCGCAGGCGGACCTCGATCTGGTTATACACAGCGCGGTTATGTGCCTTGTTGGTAGATAAAGTTGATCCAACTCGATAATAACCCAACGTCACTTTATTTACTACCCACTACCTGGGGGGGACAATTCAAACGCTGATTACCCCCAACTTCATTAAACCTCACTTTTACCCCCGGGGGGAACTTTCAAACGAAAGTTCCTCCTGCCTCTTTTAATGAGCGAATTCAAGGCTCAAGCTTAATGTCCTCCAGGTGTTTACTTGTCCGCGCTTTTTCAACCGTTTCATCGAACTGGCTTCCCAGGTCTACACCTAGCTGCTGCGCCCTTTTCTTGGCCCACAGGCCGACGTTTCTTTCATCCTTGTAAAAACTATCGTCCCGCGGGACGCTCGGGTTGAACTCTTCGAGCCTTTGCTTTTCGGTTTTATGGAGCGCGAATCGCGAAAGAACCCTGGTGAGCTTTTTCCCCTGGCAATTTCCGCATACAAGTGTTTTTTCTTCGCCGGGTTTAAGAATCAGTGCGCTGGTGATCGCGCCGCATGATTTACACTGATATTCATAAATAGGCATTGTTTCCCCCATTATTTTTGATAACCGGCCGCCGTGAGCCGTGTAAACATTCTTCGAGGAGACAGAGACTCAACTGTAATCCTCAAACCGGTATACGTTTGGCCCATTAGGGTCAAACATCTCCCGCAGCACCCGGTCAAGGTTCTTCTGGGAAGCGGTTTTGGGAATTTCTGAAACGACCTGGATGTATGATGGAATACTGTTTCGTTCCAAACCGGCAAGACAGGTCTCAAAAATACTTTTGATTCCTATTTCTTTTCCTTCAGCCGGGACTACAGCCGCAACAAGGTCACTTTCACCAGGTGCCTTCGACGCGGCCGGAATTCCGTAGACGCAGACATCGGAGACATCAGGATGCTCGGCAATAACCGCCTCAACGTATTCCGGCAGGATGAAATCCCCTTGGCGCCTCAGCCCGCCGCCTTTGCGGAAGTCGAAAAAGAACCATCCATCCTTATCCCGGTGAACCATATCCCCGGAGCGAAGCCATCCGCCCCTGGTCTTGGCTTCGGAAGCTTCCTTATTCCCGTGATATTCAACCGTAGTTTCGCCGGTTATATTTCGTGAAACCAGTTCCCCGATCTCTCCGGGTTCACATTCAGTGTCGTCTTCACGTACGACTTTCATTTCGATGAGACCTTCAGGCGGCTTCCCAAAGGAGCCGACAGGGCCGACGCCCGGTGGTTTATGAGCAAAACCTCCTTCCACCGCACCGTACCATTCGTGAATTTTTACGTTGAATCGTTTTTCAAATGCCTCCCAGATCGGCCTGGGCGTGCCTGCGCTGAGCACAAGCCGGACCGGATTATCTGCGTCGTCCGGCCGGACAGGTTCCGAATAAATTCCCATCATCATGCCGCCCAGAAGGGAGAAAGTGGTGCACCCATGGGCCCGGCAGATGTCCCAGATTCTGCTCTTGGTAAATTTTCGGCTGATCACGGCCGGTATGCCGAGCATCAGTGCTGGTCCCAGGGTTACGGTTTGGGCATTTCCATGCGTCAGCGACAACCCGGTGTAAAGGCGGTCTTCCTCGGTGTACTGCCAGATAAGCTTGGCCAGCATGGCCGCGGTGGGGAGGCGGTTCGTAAGCCGAACGCCCTTGGGATCGCCAGTCGTGCCGGAAGTATAGATAATCATGTGGTGATCCGCAGCAGAATGCTCTTTGGGGGTATAGCCGGGAGCTTCCGGACCCTGGAATATTTCATTGATATCCGGATACTCGGGCGAAACAGGCACCTTAAATTCATCTTTATATACTACCCCGATGGTCTGCACATCAGGGAGTACCGACAAAGCCTCGGTGATGTTATCCATGAACTCAGAGGAGAAAATCACACCTTTGGAATTGGAGTTTCTTATTTGGAAAGCGAGTTTTTCCCCTTTAGATCGCGGATCTATAGGCACCATAACCGCTCCGAGGGCTGAGGCCGCATACATCGCTATGACCACCTCAGGGTGGTTTCGCATTAGCAGGGAGAACGTGTCACCACGGCCGATGCCGTGTTTACTAAGAGCCCGAGCAAGCTTGCGGCCTTTGAGCACGAGGTCGGAATAGGTGAGCACTTCGTCAGGATAGGGAGAGTTGTCAAATGTGATTACAGCAAAGTCAGGTTTTTCTTCTGCCATGGCGTCCATGTCAAAAACCATGACTCCAGGTAGTTTGCTTTGCGCCATGTTTTCCTCCTAATCGTTTTGGGAATTTATTTGACCGTGTTTTTTTAAACTAAATAAATATTAACAAGCATTTATCATTATTCCGGTGACCAATGCGGTGGTTTATCTTCAGGTCGGTGCAAATTAGTCACGTGTATTTATTCCCCCAGCAAAGAAACTGTCAGGACCGCCTGAATAACAGATACAGCCAGGGTGGTTATCAGTATAAATAATGAAATGACAGTATTGAATTCACTCCGGCCCTTTTTGATGAAAAACAAATGGATCGCAAAAGCAGATATGCCGCAGAAACTGAGTATCAGTGAAAATATCAAACCGGCGTAAGATTTTTCAGAAACTAAAATCAAGCCGTACAAAATGAAAAAAAGCAGAGGGAAATGTATGACCAGAAACCCGGTGATACCGCCCGGGATATGAAATAAATCCCATTCCTTCCAATAGGCGGAGTCAATTTCATGAGCTATCAGCATTACCGCATTAACCAAATAAATTCAGGCTAACCATTCAAACATGATCGTCATACCAAGCAGATGGGCGGCAGAGGACGCGCCTGGCAAGGGGTATGCGTCATTTTACCGCGCCAGGTTTTTTTGAACAGATAATCAACGGTTTTGATCTTCAATGAAATATGCTCCCAAGTCCTATCATAAAAGTCAATTCTTTCCTTTTCTATGACCAGGCTTTTATAAGTGTTTCAGATGGTTCCACCAAACAAATCCTGCTCAGGATTTTAAGGGCTGAATCATGCATTTCCTTATCTGAGGAGGAGACACAGTCGGACGCTATTAGAGTATAGAAGCCCCTGTTGCCAGCGTCCCTGGCGCTCGAGGAAACACCCATTTCAGTTGCAATGCCGGTAAAAACAATGGTTTCTATCCCTCGGTTTCTCATCATATTCTCAAAATTGGTGCCAATAAAAAAACTGGCCGTGTTTTTGGGAATGACGGCCTCACCGGCAAGCGGCCTCACCTCGCTGTGGATCTCTGACTCGGGGCTCCCGGGAGGCAGAAATTGAGGCACCTTGTCCGGGTCGTCAATCTTGAATCTTTTCATCATCATCAGCGTCCTTGTTGGAGATTCATAATCCTTTGGGAGCGGGGTTATTTTCGAGTACACAACGGGGATATCGCGCTTTCTGGCTGCTTGTAAAAGTGTCTTCAGGCTGAGGAGAAAGTTTTCACGGTTGAAAACCCTGTTCACCAGGGCATTTTGAACGTCCCAAACGACCAGGGCCGTGTGATCCGGAGCTACGATTTCTTTAAATTCCGTATAAATTCTGCGTACTCCAGGAGCCATGAGGATTCCTCCTATGTTTTTTTACGGATGTTATTACGGATCGGACCTGTCTCCCTCCTTCTGGGAAAATTGTTTGATAACATCTTTCATTCTCTCTGGAATAGGGATATTTTGAGGACATTTCTCAACGCATTCCTCACATTCGATGCAGAAATCGGCCGAAGCCTTGGCAGGCTTCAGGCCGAGATTGTACGACTGCACGATGCCTTCACCAAAGCTGTAGTAGCGTGCATAGTTGAGCAACAGAAAATTCGTCGGGATATCTACGCCGTTGGGGCAGGGCATGCAATAGCCGCAGCCGGTACAGTATAAATCTTCCAGACCGCCAAGCTGGTTCAGCATGACCTTAATGTCTTCGTTTTCCACCTTGGTAAGCGGCCCTTCGATATCCGCTGTGGCGGCGTTTTCCTCTACCATATCTATATTACCCATGCCGGAAAGCGCCAGGCTTACGTTGGGATTGGCCCAAACGAATCTAAAGGCCAGCTCAGGCACGGTTCTTCCCTCGCGCGGCCGAAGACGGCTTAAAAAGGCAATGCGCCCGCCTCCGACCGGCCCCATAACCGCCACTCCCATCCCTTTTGCCCTGGCCTGGGCAATGGCCGAATCGTTGAGTCGGTGCAGCAGGTTATACTGAACGAGCATGGATGAGAATTCACCAGTGTCAACGAGCTTAACTATGTTCCTGGGGTTATCGTGGCAAGAAAAGGAAATGTGACGAATGAGCCCTTCCTCCCGGGCGCGCTGGAGTTCTTTCAGGTATCCTTCGGGCAGGACTTTTTTCTTGAACTCTCTCCACATCAGCCCGTGAAAATGATAAAAATCAATATAATCGGTTTTAAGCCTCTCAAGCTGAATGTCAAGGCGCTTACGCCATTCCTTGAGGTCGGCATCGAGCGGATTTTTAGTGGAGAGATAAATACTGGACCGATCCCGGCCTGCAACAGCCTCGCCGACCGCCTCTTCACTGGTTCCGTTGTGATAGGCCCAGGCCGAGTCTATGTAGTTAACGCCAAGCTCCAGGGAGCGCTGTATTACCGGCACTGCCTTGTCCAGGTCAACCTTTTCCTGTTCGCCTTCGCCGATGACGGGAAGCCGCATAGCCCCGAAGCCCAGGGCTGAAACTTTAATCCCCGTGTTGCCAAAATCCCGATATTTCATCTTGGGCTACTCTGTATTTACCTCATATGAAGAGAGAAAAATTTGGCATAAAAACAAAATTCGTTAAAGCCGACACCGGTGATTTTGCCTTGAATTTTGCCTTTGATACGTTTAGTAGAGTATATGAGAAAGTCGGCCAGGTCGCAAGAAAAAATCTTTTCAATAAAATTGCTGCCCTTGTTATTGCAGTTTAAAAATAATTCGAATACAATTTGGAAAAATAAAAAAGGCTGAATATTACCGATGCGATTACACTTTTGCGTTCACCTGGCCCATGAGTCCCGGCACAATATTATTGCCTGGGCTGATCAGAAAGGTCATCCCGCGGCTTTCACTCGCGTTTTAAACGGCGATACATTTCCATCGCTTAAGGATTTTGACTGGCTGATAGTTATGGGCGGATTTCAATCCGCATGGCAGGACGAAACCTGTCCCTGGCTTCCCGTGGAGAAGAAACTAATCATCGCGGCCCTTAAGGCGGGTAAAACTGTTCTGGGCATTTGCTTCGGAGCTCAAGTCCTGGCGGATGTCCTGGGCGGAAAGACATTTCCCAATGAGCACCAAGAGATCGGTTGGCATGAAATCTCCCTGACCGCAGAGGGCAGGGAGTCGTTTCTTTTCCGGAACGTGCCTGATAAATTTTTGACCTTTCTCTGGCAT
>CAZVRN010000010.1:11681-17766 GCA_964629485.1 uncultured Thermodesulfobacteriota bacterium
GGCTTACAGCGAATACACTCCCAACCAGGCTTTTATAAGTCGCCGTTATCAGGCCATTGGCCTGCAGTTTCACCCGGAGATTACCCGTCAGGCGGTCAGACAGGCTGCTGAAAAGTTTGGTTCCAAGTGGGTCAAGGGCCCTTATGTCAAAGGCAAGGAAGCTATTCTAGCCCAAACCGATCATATTCCTGAGACCTATTGCCTCATGGAGACTTTGCTCAACAACATGGCGGACGAGTTCGGCAGTGAGGCCGCCGGTTAATTCATCCCCTGTTCAATCCTGCTTTTTCGCCGCGTGTAGTAGTCAGCCACCCGTTTGAGTACCGAGAAGGCCTGATACCCGGTCTCAAAGCAAGGCACACCGCGGGAGGTATAGTGATCCCGGGCCCTGATTCTGCCAAGTTCTATCTCGCCGTGCCCCGGGTCTGAAGCGATATCGACCAGGACTACGGCCAGGGGCTTGCCGCTTTTCTTCCTTATTTCCTCAGCCTTGGCGGTCAACTCCGCATGAACCCCGGGGTTGTCCCTTTCCCCCTCGAGCTCGGAATGCGTTTTTTTTGTCATGTTCAAAACATAGAAGAGCATTTGATACATAACCAGGAAATTGATGTCATCTCTTGCCGCGAGCAGTTCCATGATCGGATTGAGGAGAGCTGGCACAATGCCAGGGTTTGCCAGGTCCACGGGATTTCCAGCCCTGCCACCGGCCGGGGGCAGGTAGGCCTTGATTTTATCTGTTGTCTCATCATCAAGCTCCGGGACCGGGAAACCAAATTCTGAAGCGGCGTCCAGTCCGTCTACCACACGTGCTCCGCCTCCGGCCATAATGCCCGCGCCGCCACCGTTGAACTCATCAAGGCAGTTGAAGGCCATCAGGCACTCTACTAGGTCACGCTGGTCATGCGCCAGCACGGCTCCGGCCGACTTAATCGCGGCGTTCCAGGCTTCCCTGGTGCCTGCCATGGAACCCGTATGGCCCAGAGTGCCCCGGTAACCCTGCTCACTGAGTCCGCCTTTCAGGATAACCACCGGTTTCTTGTCGGCGCATGACTTAAGGGCTTCAAAAAATGACCGCCCGTCTTCCACGCCCTCGATATAAGCGCCTATGATTTTTGTGTTTGGGTCCGCTTCAAAGTATTGGAGCATCTCGGTTGCGCCGATGTCGCAGGCATTGCCATAACTCACGGCCACTGAAAAGCGAACATTACGGCCGAGGGCCATATAAATCACGTCGCAGGTCCCGCCACCGCTCTGTGAGAAGAAACCGACCGGACCCGGTGTTTTGGAGAAATCCTGGCCTGGCAAGAGGGTCAGCCTGACTTCGGGCGTGTGAACGCCGAAACAGTTGGGTCCGACGAGCCTGAGGCCGCCTGCCCTGGCCGTTTTTACCACCTCTTTTTCGAGCGCTTCACCTTCTGAGCCAGCCTCCTTGAAGCCTGATGAGAGGATCTCAGCGCCTTTTATTCCTTTCTTAACGCATCCCCTGACCGCTTCCAGCACATAAGGAGCCGGAACCGTAATCACCGCAAAATCCACTGGGTCAGGGATCTCCTCGACTGAAGTATATGCCTTAAGACCCTGTATTGTACCTCCCTTGGGGTTGACCGGGTAAACACTGCCTTTAAATCCGTAGGAAAGGGTTAGTTGTAAAAATCTGCCGCCGAATTTGACCGGGTTGTCAGAAGCGCCGATTATGGCCAGGCTCCCCGGATAAAATATAGAATGGTAAGCTGAGTATTCTGCTTGATTCATTTGAACCTCCACGACTTTGCCTTTTAGGAATCTTCATTTTTCGCTCACGATGAGGGCAAACCTTCATACTTGGCTGAGCGTCTTTTATCAGACATGATTTGTTTTTTCAAGCATCGGGAAGTATTCGAAGCCGGTTTAAGGCAGGAATACCTTGATTGATTTTTACAGCAAGACCTCTTAAGAACGAGCAATTTTGTTGAAATCGAGGGATCTGACAATGAGTTCGGCTGAAGGGCGAAATTATTAAGAGGTCTCACAGCGCAAGTCTGGTTTTGATCCAAGCCGGAAACCGCATCAGTAATCCGTACAGGTGTATCCCCGCCTGTCGCTGCAACGTGTGTGTTTTTTTCAGAAGCGGATAGCCATGGACAGAATAAGGCCGAACATCAGAACCCGGCTTGAGGCTTCTGCTTACTTGGGCGGATGTAAGTAATCAAAAAAGCATGATTGCCCAGTCTTTGATGGTTCTTTTTTATGCTCAGTAGCCCAGCGACTGGTTGACCAGAATGACCGAAATATCAGTCATCATCGGCTTCCGGTGCAGGATAGTCGTAATGCGGCAGATTCGTTGAGGAGCCTCACAATCGTTGCAAACACCTGTTTCAGCGCAAGGCGTCTTCATGCCGAGGCTTTTGGCGCGCATGGGTCCGGCGATCTCGCGAACTCTGGCCAGGGCCGATTCAAGATCAGGCCTTACCTTGTTCATGCCGGCCACGATAATTACTTTTTTAGGCCCGAAACTCATGGCGTTGGTGCGATTGCCCACGCCATCCACGTTCACTATCTCCCCGGTGGCTGAAATGGCGTTGGCGCTGCATAAAAAACAGTCGCTCCTTCCCTGCTGAACCCGGTATTCCAGGTTTTCCCGGGGCGACAGGCCTTCCTGAAGATGATCAAAGACGGTTTTACCGGCAGCCCTGAGTTCCTCTATGATGCCCAGGGATCTGGTGGTGGCCGATCCTCCGAATCCAAAGCGTTCATATCCGGCGAGCATATCCTGAATCAGGTTGCGCGCTTCTTCCGTATTGGCCACAAAATGGGCGTCAAAGCCGTGTTTTTTCAGATTAGCCACGCATTGCTCGCCCTGTTTTTCCCAGAGCCACGTTTGGAATTCATGGTCCAATTTTACTCTCCTGTTTTGATAATGAACAGGCTGACCTTTTGGGTCAGCCTGCGCAGTTTTCAAGTCAGTTTGGTTTTTTATTATACACCGGGGAGACCCACAATTCCCACGAAGATGGCACAGCCGTCCGGGCTTCCACCCAGGTTGTGTGTCAGTCCCAGCTTGGGATTAGGGAGTTGTCGAGACGGGAATCCCGGGTTCAGCAGTTCATCCGCTCTGCCCTGAAGTTGCATGTACATCTCGTAAATCATGCGCAACCCGCTGGCGCCGATGGGGTGGCCGAAACACTTCAAGCCGCCATCAACCTGGACAGGCAATCCGCCATCCAGATCGAAAAAGCCGCTTTCAATGTCCTCTATAACTTTTCCTTTTGGGCTGAACCTAAGGTCTTCCATGGTTACCGCTTCGGTGATGGAAAAGCAGTCATGAACCTCAGCCATGCTGATTTCCTCGCGCGGGTTTGTGATCCCGGCCTCTTTGTATGCGGCCTCCGCAGCCCTGACCGTGGCTTCGACGTGAGTGAAATCATATTTGGTGTTATAATTTCCGTCGCGCGGGGCCATGGCGATCTGGAGCGCCTTGACGTAGATGGGGTCTTTTCTCATGCCCTTGGCTATTTCAGGCGTGGTAATGATGGCTGCCGCCGCCCCGTCACTGACACCGCAGCAGTCAAACAGACCCAGAGGCCAGGCGACCATGGGCGCGTTGAGAATCGTCTCCATGCTCACTTCCCTTTGGAAATGAGCGTTTTTATTACGCATGCCGTTTTGATGGCTCTTCCAGGAGACACGGCCGATCATGTGTTTGCCTTCTTCAAAGGACAAGCCGTACCTGGAAAAATAGGTGGTGGCGAGCATGGCAAACTGCCGCGGGGGCGTACTTTCCGCCACCATGGCGTGGCTCGGACCGGGTGCCCCGCCGTCACCCAAACCGCTGATTCCGCTGTCTTTGAATTTATCGACACCAATGGCCATCACTATGTCGTAGATACCGGCGGCCACTGAATAACAAGCATTTCTGAAGGCGTCGGAAGCGGTGGCGCAAGCATTTTCAACCCTGGTGATGGGAATATATTGCAGCCTCAGCGGTTCGGACAGAACCATACCGGTACTTCCGGTGGTGGTCCCTAACCAGGCCGCCTGAATATCCTTAGGGTCTATTCCGGCATCCTCGTAAGCCTGATAGGCTGCGTCCACAAGCAGATCAGCGGCGCTGGCATCCCAGCGTTCACCGAACCTGGTGCAACCCATCCCTACAATGGCAACTCTATCTTTAATACTTCCTGGCATATTCCGATCTCCTTATTTTTTAGTTAGTTAGTCTCTAACTGGTTTACATTTCCAGAAATAGGTATGAGTGCCAAGAGTGTAACGCATTTTGCGGAAGGTCATCTCCACCTCCATGCCAACCTTGCACTCTTCAGGTTCGCGGTCAACCATATTGAATTGGCCGCGGCCTCCTCCATCGGAATCAATAACCGCCGCCGTGGTAGGCGGGTCGATTCCTCCGGCCAGAAAGTCATGGCTGAAGCTGGCCACCTTGCCCTTTTTATCAGCGAACCTGTACGGCTCAAACTGATCCTTCGCGCCGCATTCCAGGCAGACGTGCGCGCGTGTTGAGGAGTAGCTGAGGTACAGTTGCGGGGTGCCGCAATTTAAGCACTTGACACCATATAGCGGCAGCGCGGAGGCGTGTTCTCTCCACTGGGCCGACATTGAAGCCGCTCCAGCCGGAGGCCGGGCCGGGGGCGCCAGCGAAACCATCCCGCGCCAGCGCAGGTATCTGCCGTAACTATCCAGCGTCCTTTTGATCTCAAGGTGCCGCTTGATACCCCGTTTGTTCCGAATGTTATTAATTTCTTCGGTGGCCTTGAACACTATGGCGTCGGATCCATTCCCCCAGGTTACCAGCAGAATCCTGTCACCCGGATTTGCTTCTTCCAGGGCCGCCACCAGTATCATCAAGGGCTGGGCCGTTCCGGTATTACCCACGCTTTCAAGGAGCGGATCCTGAACCTGCTCTTGACTGAAACCTAATTTTCTGACCAGGGCCGCATGAGTCCGGGAGTTCGCACCGCAGAGACAGAGTTTAGTGATGTCCTTTGTCTCCAGGCCGCATTTTCCCAGTACTCCGGCCACGGCTTCACCGGGAATCTTCATGTAGCCCTGCTCCCGGCCAAAACGATCTTCCCAGTGACGGACATAGGTATCTTCATGAGATCTCCAGTAGTCCACCAGGTCATCTGACAAACTGTAGATGCCTTCAATTTCAACCGCTACTTTGTCATTGCCGAACAGCAGGGCCCCGCTTCCGTCCCCAAATGACAGTTCCTCTCCGCCTGCGGCTCCGCCAAGCCTCATGTCAGCGGCGGTCACAAGAACGTTTTTGAGAGAACCGGCGTTTACAGCGTCCATGGCAGCCATGACAGCGCTTGTTCCGGCCCGAAGACAGTTCGCGAAATCAGCGTTTCGGGATTCTTGTGAAAAGTCAAGTGCACTGGCCGCTATATTTGCGTTCAGCCTCTCTTTGTAAGGCGCACATGTTGTGGCCAGAAAGAGGGCCTCCACCGTTTTAGGATCAATTCCTTTTAGGCAATCAAGACCAGCAGCGACTGACATGGTAATCGGGTCTTCATCAAAACCAGCTACTGCTTTCTCTCCACGTCCGCCTCGACCGCCCCACATCTTTCCGATTACACTTCGAGGCAGCCTATAATATGGAATATAGGCTCCATACGATACGATTCCTGCCATTTTTCCTCCTTATTGTCCCAGAAAGTTGGTACGTTAGTTTTGAATGTTTGATAAGAAGTCCCTTTTCTGCGGAAAAAGTATAAGAAGAAATAAAAGCTGGTGTCAAGGGAAAAGTGGGTGAATTCAAGTCGAATTGTCCGAGGTTCAACGTGTTTATTAATATTAAAGCAGGTAACGTTCGGAAGGGTGTTCAATTTCGAATTGACCAATCAAAAATAATTATGGTATCCAGTACCAGATCAAAGGGTTCTTGTAGCCGAATAGTGTTTAAGCCTTTTCTTCAACGGCATATGTATGTAGCTAGATTATATACAATCTCCATAACATCACACTGTCGCCGTTAAGTTAATTGGCGACCCGCCTTCCGTTAAGCCATTCTTCGCATTTCATCTTGAAATTCGGCGATTTATTTCCTATTATTAATTCTCATAGCCAGCCCTATTCGGCAAAGCGAGAT
>CAZVRN010000011.1:0-17709 GCA_964629485.1 uncultured Thermodesulfobacteriota bacterium
CTGGAGTTCAGACGTGTGCTCTTCCGATCTAAATCCTCTTGTTGAGACCTGGATTTATTGTTATTTATTGTTAATGGTGGTGAGGGGAGGATTCGAACCTCCGAAGGCATTCACCGGCAGATTTACAGTCTGCTCCCTTTAACCACTCGGGAACCTCACCGACATATTTTCAGCGTTCTTAACGTATTTCAAGCCATTTATTCTGTTTTTATACTTGACTTAACTCCCTTTAATTCCGCTCATATCTGGAGCTGGCGATGGGACTCGAACCCGCAACATCCTGATTACAAATCAGGTGCTCTACCAGTTGAGCTACGCCAGCTTGTGCAACTATTGCGCAGTTCCTGGCCAAATTCTTTTATATATCACTCATTATTTGTTTTGTCAATGAAAAATAGGCTTAAATTTCACCTTTATCTGGAACCCGCCTTGGCAGGGATTGAAGCCCAAAGGCACCCATAGGGGGGTTGCCGGGCCATAATAATGAAGAGATTTATTGTTTGCCGGAGATAACACACCGCTTCAGAGAACCCTAATGAAGAGGTTTAAATATAAAATTCAGAGCCCGGGTATGCTTAACGCCATTAAAACCATCCGGTATCCTTTGTTTTTATTTATATATCTTAAGTTATACCCAACGTCAAGGGCATTTCCGGGGAAGAATGAAAAAGAAGCCTTTATTTAATTTTTGTGCCCACAGAGGGGAAAAGCTCCCGATAGGTATGAGGGATAAACCGTGCCGCTGAGAATCGGTTCATGAAATCTTGATTCACATTCAGTTCCAGATAGGTAAGGCGGTTCCAGATATCAAGGACTTCGGCGCGGGCTTGAGAAGAAAATAGTATTAAAATTAACCCCTTAAGAGAAGAATTGCCTAGGGCGACATATCGTTCCAGGGGGATATCAGGCAGCATGCCGACGGCCACGGCCATACGAGGATCAATGTACTGGCCAAAAGTGCCTGCCACAAAAAACCGGTTTATCCGGTCAATTTTTAATCCCATGCTTCCGAGTATGGTTTCCAATATGGTGTACATGGCTGCCTTGGAGCGTATCAAGAGATCGATTTCCACTTCAGAAAGCAGGATGGGGTCGCCCGTGGCGGTTTCATTACCGGGAACAACAACAAAGGCTGGGCCATCGTCTAAATCCATACGCCGCTCATGATCACGGGGCAGGGTCAATTTTCCCCTGAAATCAATGAGACCGGACAGGAAGAGCTCGGCAAAAAGATCGATGAGACCGGACCCGCAAATTCCGCGCGGCGGGAGCCCGCCCAAGGTCCGATAGGTCACCGCCTTGGTTTTACGGTCAATCCGAACCCGATCTATGGCCCCCGGTCCGGCAACTATTCCCATGCGAGCCACCCCGCCTTCCAGGGCCGGACCGGCGGCCCCAGCCGCCCCAACGAGCCAGTCCTTCTGCCCAAGAACCACCTCGGCGTTGGTACCCACGTCAACCATGAAGCAGGGTTCATCAAACCGATTAAAACCAGCGGTAATCAAACCAGCTACCAGGTCGCCCCCAAAGTAAGATCCTTTATTGGGCATAACGATCACCGGCGCCTGCGGCGCGATTTCAAGTCCCAGGTCAGAAGGCGTGAGGTTGTCCGGGCGATTGATAACCGGTGTATAAGGCTCCCGAATCAAAGTCGAAACAGGTATGCCCAGAAGAAAATGGGTCATAATCGTGTTCCCGGCCAAGGCGGCAGCCAGGATATCATCGGCTTTAAGACCATGAGCCGCGCATATCTGAGCCAGGCCTTCATTTAGGGCCCGGCGCAATGCCGCTGTAAGAGTCTCAAGCCCATCCGGATGCTCGGCGAAGCGGGCGCGAGTCAAAACATCCTCGCCGTATTCAACCTGGGGATTGGTCAGGCTGATCTCGCCGATCACCTGCGGGATATCCAGATCAAGTAAAGCAAAAGACAACGTGGTCGAACCGATATCAACGGCCAGGCCGTAAACCGGACCGGCTCTTGAAACCGGCCTTACGTCAACCAGGCAGCCCTGGTCAGCCTGAACATGAAACGCGGCCCAGGCCTTAAAATCCGACTGAAGCAAGATGTCTTTCAACCTCCCGGCCAGAAAAACGGGAAAACGAACTTCTTTCAGGGCGGCTGCTTCTTTCAGGGCGCTGACAAAACGCTCGGCCAGACCGGTATTGTCCTTAAGGCTGGGCGGTTCCAGTTCAAGAACCGCAGAGCGCACCAGGGGTGTATGATCCAGTCCGTGCCGCGTTAAATCAAACTGTTGAGTTTCAGCCATAATTTGTTGGGCATACCAACTCTCGCCAAGCCTGTCAATAACCGTGCGCTATGTTGTTTAAAAAATCTCTTAAGAATTTGGCGCTTTTGTCTTTTTTTAAGGTTGACTTTCAAGGATGTGTCAAGGAGTATGTTGCAAGCTTGAAAGGGTATGTTATCTGTCCTTTTGCCCTGAACACCAAAAGAAAAACGTATTCGAAAATATGCCTGAAGTAACATTATCCCTGGCGATATTGCTTGGCGCCGGTTTCATTGCCGCCAAACTCGGGCAGCTTATGCGGCTGCCTTCGGTGACCGGGTATATCTGCGCCGGCCTTCTTCTCGGGCCTGCCGGGCTCAACTTGATCACGGAAGAAGCCACGGGAGAGAAACTTGAACATTTCACCCAGATCGCCCTGATGCTGATTGCCTTCGGCATTGGGGAGCACTTGGAACTGAAGCGAATCAAACCTGTGGCCAAAAGCGTTATGCTGATCGGGCTGGGTGAAACGTCCGGCGCGTTTCTTTTGGTCGGTCTTGGATCGTTCTTTGTGGCCTGGCTGACCGGGGTTGGTGAAATCGGATGGCAGGTGAAGGATTTTTTAACGCTGGCCATGCTTCTCGGGGCCGTATCGGTAGCCACGGCGCCCGCCGCGACCCTTCACGTGATGCGCGAACTCAAGGCCTCGGGCCCGTTAACCTCCACCCTCCTGGCCGTGGTGGCGGTTGACGACGGCCTGGCCATCATGTTTTTCGGGATTACCGTCTCGCTGGTTCACCAGGTTGTCGGAAGCGAGGCAGGGACGATACTCGGGGCCATAGCCGGGGGATTATTCGAAATCTTAGCTTCATTGATCATGGGGCTGATGACCGGCTTTCTGATTGATTATATCGTTCACCGGCTTAAAAGAAGAGAAGAGATGCTGACCGTCGGCCTGGCCCTTCTGCTTTTTTGCGGGGAAGTGGCCCGCCTGAACCACTTGTCGCCTCTGCTGGCCGGAATGGCGGCCGGTTTCGCTGTTGTCAACCGCGACCGCCGCGACGTGAGGGTCTTTCGAGCGATGAATGCCTTTGAACCGCCGATTTACGTTTTGTTCTTCACTCTGGCCGGGGCCCACCTAAATCTTACCGCTCTGGCCGGGGCCGGCTGGGTTGGTCTGACATATTTTTTACTTCGGGGATTGGGCAAAATGACAGGGGCCAACCTGGGGGCCCGATTCGCCGGCGCCAAAAAAACGGTGCAGAATTACCTGGGTTTCGCCCTGGTTCCTCAGGCCGGTGTGGCTATCGGCCTTATCTTTCTCATCCAGGGCGACACCTCGCTGACCATATATTCCTCGGTGATCATCCCGGTAGTTCTGGCCGGCGTGGTTTTGTCGGAAATATTAGGACCGGTTTCCGCCCGGTTTGCGGTGACAAGAGCCCGTGAAAGCAAAGCGGGACGAGCAGGGGAAAACGGTCTGCCTCCCCAAAAAAAGGCCGGGGGCGCAGGCCGGGCCGTGGCGGCTGACGATAACATTCGACTTCTCCCATGGACTTGGGAAAAATTAAAACCGCCTGCTGAAACAACCGGTTCAGTGATTTTCGGCATTGCTCATCCGGCCACGGTCGCCGGCCTGGCCAGGATAGCCGTCCTGCTGGCTAACCACTGCCAGGCACGGCCCATGGCGGTTCGTGTAATACTAGATGAGAATGCAGGCAAGCAAAATTCCGGTGATTCCACTGAAACAGGCGAGCTGTTTTCATTGTCTGAAGCCGAGGCTCAACAGATCGGGCTCGAACTGAGCACAGAAACCATCCGCTCAAAAAGCGTGGCCTCCGGGTTGATCGAGGCGGCCGGGCGGCATGGAGCCAAGGCGATCCTGCTGGGACATCCCGTGGAAGGAACGGCCCAGGAATTTCAGCGCGTGGTTGAAGCAGTGGCAAAGGAAGCGCCCTGCGAAGTGATCGTCGTCCGGCTGGCCGGTGTTTTACACAGCGAACGTATTCTCGTGCCGGTGACAAATGAGACGGAACTGTCAACGGTGCGCAACGTGGTGCGGGCCTTGGCCGATATCGGCGATCATCGTCTCGTTCTGCTCAGGCTGATGCCTCCTGATTCAACGGACGAAGAATTATTTACCTGCCGGAATGATCTTTTAAGTTGGACTGAAAAAGAAAGCATTGCGCCGTCGATTGAATGCCGTATTGCGAGTTCTGAAGCGCGGTTAGATACTATTTTGAAGGAAGCGGCGCAACAGGACCTGATCATTATGGCCGCCACAGGGACCAAGGGATTATCGCGCCTCTTTTTCGGATCATTGGCTGAAGACGTTGCTCAGCATTCTGATAAACCCATGCTAATCGTGCACGGGCCCAAGGGGAAAAACGGTTTTGAGAAAAAGGGGCCGGAAAAACCATTAAGCACAGTTAATGGGACCTAAGCGAGACCGATTAAGATTTCCGTCTTTTAGCCAAACTCGTTGTCAGGTTGAATTTCAAGGCTCGAAAATATTAATCTTGCTGCGGGTTAATTTTTCGCCGACCGCGATTTAAACAAAGCTACTGGTTTTTAAAAGGTCTCTAAACTTCGAGTGTCATTCCTTCCACAGCGACCAGGATTTCCAAATCGGCCTCTTCCCGGACCAGGTGGTAATATGTTTGAGTTTTTTCGAGGATCTCCCTGAACTTTTCATCATCGTAAGTCGGTTCATGGTGAAACATGACCAGTCTTTTAACACCGGCCCTGATGGCCATATCCACGCCGACATAGGCCGTGCCGTGCCCCCAGCCTATTTTGGCCACGGCTTCGGAAAAAGTATACATGGTATCGAAAATCAAGGTATCTGCGCCGGTGAAGAAATCGATGTACGGCTGGATATTGGCCTGGTTGAGTTTTGGGTATTCAGCGTCAGTAGCATATATCAGGACGCGGCCGCCTTTTTCCAGGCGATAGGCGTAGGATCCGCCGGGATGACGCATCAGTTTATGGCTGACGTTAACTCCCCCGATATTGACGTTCTGCCCGCTCAGATGCACAAATTCGATATCCGCCCCCATGGCCTCGAGGCGGATGGGGAACATATCCTGGTCGCTCTGCTGGGCGATGAATTTTTGGGCAATGTCTTCTTTAGGGCTGTAAATCCGGATTTTATTGCCCGAAACAAAGGCGGGATTGAAGTAGGGAAATCCCTGGATATGATCCCAATGCGTGTGGCTGATGAGAAAGTGGACGGTACCTTTTCCCTCGCCGAAATCACTCTGCATGAGAGCGATCCCAAGATCCCTGACGCCTGAGCCCGAGTCCAGGACAATGATCGTTCCCTCGGCGCGAACCTCAACGCAGGCGGTGTTTCCACCATAAGTGCCTCTGATTTCGAAGGGCAGATCATCAACAAAGGCCTGAATGGCTTCCATGTCTTCGAGATTCACGCCCTTGGCCATACTCAAGGCCTTCACGATCTTCTCGCTAACCTGTTTTGCCCGGATCGGCGTCGGGATCGAACCCCGCACCCCCCAAAAGTTGACCAGCATCTTTCCTCCACATCCCCGTTATATTCACCGGTTGGCGAAAAGTCTATTTGACCAGGCATTGTTTTTATTATTAACATAGGAAGTATTTGGGAACAAGCTAGAAGTTAGCCGCATGAATTGTGCATGTTTCAAAAAAAATTCCATGGACAAATAAAATGGAACGGACCACAATACATTAACGGTTCATACCGGGTTACGGCCTCATGCGCCGGGACGTGTAGCTATGTCAAGGCATATAAAAAAGAGACAAATTCAAAAACCTTTCCAGGCGGAGGGTGATAAGCCTAAACCGGAACTCCTCGCTCCGGCGGGCAGTCTGGCCAGTTTTGCCGCGGCTGTTGACGCTGGAGCGGATTCCGTTTACCTGGGGCTCAAGGAATTTTCCGCCCGGGCCTTTGCGGCTAATTTCTCCCTGACCGACCTGGCTCGACTGGTTCCCTTGGCTCATGAACGGGGTGTAAGGATTTATGTCGCCTTCAACTCCCTTCTCAAGGAGGAAGAGCTTGTTCAGGCGGCGCGGCTGCTCGAAGCCCTGGTTCAAATCCAACCGGACGGGCTCATCCTTCAGGACCTCGGGCTTTTACACCTGATAAAAAAACACTTTCCCGTGTTTGAGCTGCATGCTTCGACGCTCATGGGCTGCCATAATCTTTCCGGACTTCATGTGCTTAAAGAACTCGGATTTGATCGCGCCGTTCTGGCCCGGGAACTGACCCTTCGGGAAATACAAAAACTGACGCAGCAGACAACATTAGGGCTGGAGGTCTTTATCCACGGGGCCCTGTGCTTCTCTTTTTCAGGGCTTTGCCTTATGTCAAGTTTTTTGGGCGGCAAGGGAAGTCTCCGGGGGGCCTGCACTCAGCCTTGCCGCAGGCGGTATACCAGCGGCAAAAAAAGCGCCTATTTTTTTTCGCCCACAGATCTGGACGCGAGTGACATATTGGCGTCTATAAAAAAGCTGGGCCTGGCAGCATTGAAAATAGAAGGAAGGATGAAAGGCGCCCATTACGTGGGAAACGTGGTCAGGGCCTACCGCCTGATGCTCGACAGCACGGATGAGGACTGGGAAAAGAACCTTGGCGAGGCCCGGAAACTGATCAGAAGCAGTTTAGGCCGCAAGGGTTCGACAGGCTTCTTTTTGTCTCCTCACCCGGCCGAGGGCCTGGCTCCGTCTCAGGCCGCAACTTCCGGGAGGTTTCTGGGTCGGATAAAAGAACCGGCTAAAGGCAGCGGCCGCATCATCCTGAAACACGACATTAAACTCGGAGACAGACTCCGGGCCCAATTCAAGCAAAACCAGGAACAACAGGCCTTTACGCTCAAGCAAATGACGCGGGCCGGGTTTGAGATCAAAGAAGCGCATAAAGGCGAGGAAGTTTTCCTGAGCGCGCCTTTTCCACTGTCCACCGGAGACCTGCTGTTCAAGGTGGACACGGGGGAGGGAGAGAAGAAGGCTCTTCATTCCTTGCTGGTCAAGGAGTTTAAAAAGACTTCGGCCCCCAAGGTAAAATCATCCCGGAACCTGAAACCGATCCTGGACAACCTCAGGATCGAGTCCAAACCCGCGGCCGCCTCCGCCAGGCAAGCGAGGCCGAAGATCTGGTATCGAGTGGCCCGAGCCGAAGACATTCCCGGCCTAAGCGAACTTAAACCGGACAGGATTATCCTGCCTTTTACGCGCTCCAACCTGAAAGGAACGAAGCCCTTCAAGCGAAGGCGTGACCGGCTGCTCCACCGGCTGATCTGGGCCCTGCCGCCTCTGCTCTTCGGGACAAAAATTGATGACCTTTACCAGGACCTGCTGAAGATCAGGCAGATGGATTCCGGCGGGTACTTCATTTCGAGCCTGAGCCACCTTGAGCTTTTAAAACGTTCTTCCTTAAAAAAACGGGCCAATCAACGGACAAAGGTTTACGCAGACTACCGGCTGAATTGTCTCAACACACAAGCTGAAATCCAGCTCAGCGAGCTGGGGCTGGACGGGGTAACCCTGTCCATTGAAAGCGATGAAAAAAATTTAAGACAGATATTAACCCGGCCCGGCCCGATCACCCGGCTTCTTTACCTGTTTGGCCGCCCCGCCCTGTTCACTTCACGTTTCATCCCGACAAATCTTAAGGACAACCTGCCGATTATCAGCCCCCGCAGGGAGCGGTTCAGGATGCGCCTGGATCAAGACATCTGCCGGGTTTTTTCAGAACAGCCTGTTTTCATGGCCCCGCTGCTCAAATTTAAATCCATGGCTGGCATTAAGGCGTTTTTGGTTGACCTGGAATTTGAACCGCATCCTCAGTCAAAAGCACGCGAAATAAGGGAAGCAATCAGGAGAAGCAAGCCCATCAGGGGGAGCGTAATGTTCAATCTGAAGAGGGGGCTACGTTGAAATCGCGCCCAATCATGGTATATTTATCAAAACAGCAAACAAAGGGGCCTGTGATGAAAAAAATACCTATTTTCCTCTTACTTGTCCTGGTTCAAATAGCCGTGGTCCTGCCAGGCAGCGCCGAATGCGGTCAAGACTATCCTCCGGCTTCAAATTTCACCCTCCCGGACCTTCAAAACAAACCGGTCAGCCTGTCCGATTTTAAAGGCAAGGTAATATTGCTCAACTTCTGGGCTTCATGGTGCACGCCGTGCCGCCTGGAGATTCCCGGTTTTGTCGAGCTTCAAAAAAAATATGGGCCATCCGGCCTGGCCATTGTCGGCGTTTCAATTGATAAAGTGAACATGAAAACCGTCAAAGATTTCTCGAAAAGGTACAAGATTAATTACACCGTGCTATATGCCGGGCCGCAGGCCAAAAAGATTATAAAAAAATACGGCAATTTCAGAGGCATCCCGACGACTTTTTTGATTGACCGTCAAGGCAGGGTCATAAGGAGTATAACAGGGTTGATGAAAAAGGAGTTCTGGGAGAGTGAAATCAAAAAACTGCTCTGAATATTTTTTTTACAAATAGAGACCTCTTAAGAGCTTCCCCTCTAGCTGAACTCACGGAATTTTTTCTGTGTTGAAGCAGAGCCTCAAGGCATTACACCGTCCCAGGGCAGGGCCCTGGAACGAGAAAAAAAGAGCGCATATGGAAATACTATGCGCGCGGGCCTGAAATTGACCAGACCCGGCCTGCCTTCAATCTTCAACTTTTCCTATTTCCGAACGGAAGGCAGGAGCATCTGGGGTTCGCCCAGGAGGAACTCTCCCTTCTTTATCCATTCCTTGAGTATTCCGGCGATTTCGCGGGCCATTTTAATCGAAGACAGAGGCACGGTTGGTATCTCGATACCATTTAATGTCATTGTGCCTGATAAAAGCTCAGCGTAACTGACCTCTCCCAGCGACTTACCCGTACCCTTTGGATAATCCACGCCGTAGTCCACCACCTGGGCAAATATCTCCTCATTGGAAACGCCCACAAAGCGGGCTATATCTTCATTAAGAATCGGTATGGGCACGCCCAATCCGACGCTTAAAGTACATCCATAGCCAAGAATCGAGGCGCCGACCAGATAGCGCGGGCTCATCTCCTTGAGATTTCCAATGACCATTAAAGTCCCGGCAGGCTTAACCGGGACCCCGTTTTTACTGCGCGGCGGGTCAGGGTTGTGCTGAGTTCCCGGCCAGGTAACATAGCCCTGGGCTCCGCCCAGGAAGATGCGGGTGCCCAGCCCGATGGTCAGGAAATAGGGATCGTTTAAAAGCGGGGAAAGCTGGCCTGAAGTGGAATGGTTGGCATTTCCAAAATGAGGTTTAAGCGGCCCCATGTAAGTGTAGATAATTTTTTTGGTTGAATTTACGGCGCAGTTATAGTTCTGGTAGCTGTTCCGGGGGTTGCAGAGGATGGCATCCGGGATTTCATCCAGCCCGAAAGTCTTTTCAAAACTCTGCCTCGGATAGCAGTCCGTTCCATAGGCGGTGGCCCGGAGTTTTACTTTTTTCCCCGCGGTCAAATCCTGAATGACATGCCCGCCGCCATATTTAAACTCACCCGGATAGACGCTGTTGAGAGGGTCGCCTTCGGCCGGCTCTGTGGCTCCGATGTACACATCTACCGCGCCAAGACCGGCATATGCGGGGACGTCGTTCAACCAAACCTGGGAGGCCTTGATGGGCGGTTTGGAATGCCCGAAGTTCAGGAAAGCCCCGGAGGAGCACATCGGCGCAAAGGTGCCAGTCGTAACGACATCCACCTCCCGCGCCGCCTTCACCGGCCCGTCCTTCTTGACCACCTCAATGACCTCTTCGGCCGTTAAAACAACGGCCTTCCCTTTTTTTATCCGATCGTTTATTTCCTGGTATGTCTTAACCACCTTATGTCTCTTGGGCACTTTCACTCCTCACTTCGTACTGCTCTGTCCTGTTAATCAGGTCAAGGTTAAACACCACACTTACAAAATCTCAGGCCTAAATTATCTTGATCTTGCTGAATGCGGGTAAGAATACTTTCGGGCGAGCTGTTAATCCAGTCTCGAAATTATCTCGTAACCCTTTAGCTGGAGGTCATGAATGATGGGATCCAGGTTCATTTTCTCAAGTCTGAAGAGATAAACCTGCCGGCCGTCGCTCGGGCGAGATAAGCTAATATTGATTATCTTGGCTCCATTTTTCTGAATAATGTGGCTGACCTCCTCAAAAGCCTCGGGCTGCTCGGGCAAAACTAAATCCAACCGCGAACTTTCAGAAAGGAACCCCATCAAATCTATCAAGGCGGCCAGCATGTCGACCACGGTGAGAATGCCCTTGAGATTTCGCGCCTCATCCACAACCGGCAGGCAACCTATTTTATGCTGATACACCAGGCGCACCGCATCTTCAAGCAGTGTCTCGGGAGTGACGGTGATAGGGTCCTGGATCATGAGATCCTTGACCTGGATGTCTTCAAGCATGGCCGGGAAAATTGCTCCGCGAATCTCCCCCTCGGTCACAAGGCCAATCAATTTTCCGCCTTCAACAACAGGCAGATGTCTGATATCGTGTTCCTTAATTAAAGCCGCCGCTTCTTCGAGGCTTGCCGTTAGCGGAACCGTGAGCACATCGCAGTTCATAAACTTTTCAACCCGCATTTAAAGCCCCTCAAAAAATATGGCAATCCGATCGAGATCAAACTAACACCAGACATGACCCCAATTCAAGGAAAAGATCGGTATACATCTTAATTAAAAAAGCAATTACGATTTCAGGTAAGATCGGTAATATTTCAAGACCCGCTCAATATAGGTCCGCGTCTCCTTATAAGGAGGCACCCCCTTGTATTTTTTCACCTTGCCGGGACCGGTGTTATAAGCAGCCGCGGCCAAGGTCTCGTCTCCATTGAACATCCGGAGAAGCGCCTTGAGATATTTGACCCCGGCCTTGATGTTGCTGTTCGGGTCAAACAGATCGTCTACGCCGACCATGTCAGCCGTATCGGGCAGAATCTGCATCAAGCCGACGGCTCCCTTGGGAGAAACCGCCCATGGATTGAAATCCGATTCCGCATGAATCACGGCTTTGACCAGGGCCGGAGAAACGCCGTGGCCCGAAGCGACTTTATCGATATAATGCTCGTACCTGGCCAAGATGACTTTTCCGTATAACGGGCCGGAAAGATTTTGGGCCACAAGGTCGACCACAACCGTCCCGGAAAAAACAGGCACAGGGGCAGGGGAAACTTGGCGATTAAGCTTCAAAGAGCTCAGATAATTCGAACCAAACGTTTCAAAGGCCCTTTGCGCGTCCGGTGAAACGGCCAGAAGAAGGACGAGACCGGACAGCCAGGCGCTTAAAATCAAACGTTTTAAACCCATGTAATAACCCCTCCCCGGCAGAGCTGAAGCCCTGCCTGGCACTAGAGCTATTATAGCAACCTGAAATATCTGTCAACCCCTTTCATGAAAAATAAGTCTTTATAAAATCAAGGAGGAACCTTTCAATTTCTTGAAATAGCGTTAAAAAAGTCTATACTGGGAGAAATTTTGAATAAATATCCTTAAAGGAGACCGGACGGATTAAACTGCTTCATATAAAAAAAGGGGAGTAATGTAATGGCTGACCTGATATTAGCAGGAGATATTATCCTCACTCAAAACGAATCCGGAGAAATTGTCGAAAACGGCGCTGTAGCGGTGACCGGGTCCAAAATTAAAGCGGTTGGGCCTCGAAAAGAAATAATGGCTGAACATGGAGCCGGGGCGCGAGTCCTGACCGGGAAGCGCACCCTCGTTATGCCTGGTTTGATTAACGCGCACACCCATGTTCCCATGACCTGCTTTCGCGGACTGGCGGACGACCTGCCTCTGGAAACATGGCTTAACGAGGCTATCTTTCCGGCCGAAAAAAAACTGACCGCGGAGATAGTATACTGGGGGGCCATGCTGGGGTTCGCGGAGATGATTCTTTCAGGAACCACATTTTTCTGTGATATGTATCTCTTTGAGCATGAAGTCGCCCGGGCCGCCGAGCGATCCGGTTTGAGAGCCTTGGTCGGTGAGGTTTTATATGACTTCCCATCGCCAAACTACGGGCCGGTTGAAGAAGGTCTCAGGTTCACGGCCAAATTAATAGACCGATGGCAGGGTCACGAGCGAATCGGGATTGCCGTGGAGCCTCACGCCCTTTACACCTGCTCACCCGACCTGCTTAAGGCCTGCCGGGACCTGGCCGACCGAAAAGACGTGCCTTTGATTACCCATGTTTCCGAAACGCAGGAAGAAGTCTCTAACATAAGGGAGCAATACGGCGTCACCCCGATTCACCATTTAGAGAAGCTGGGCCTGCTCTCTTCCAGCCTTATTGCGAACCATTGCGTGGTGCTGGAAGATGATGAAATCGCCCTTCTGGCCGAACGGGGAGTCAAGGCCATTCACAACCCGAGCAGCAACATGAAGCTGGCTTCGGGGGTATCGCCGGTGCCAGAAATGCTGAACGCGGGGGTCTGCGTCGGGCTGGGAACGGACGGGGCCGCGTCAAACAATAATCTGGACATGTTCAGTGAGATGGATATCACGGCCAAGCTGCATAAGTCCTTTCGGCTCGACCCGACCGTAACGGATGCAAACACGGTTTTGAATATGGCCACGATCAACGGCGCCCGAGTGCCGGGCATGGAAGGCAGGGTGGGCCGCCTGGTTCCCGGTTACCTGGCCGACCTGATTGTGCTTGACCTGAACCAGCCGCACCTGACGCCGCTTTATAACCCGGTGAGCCATCTGGTCTATGCCGCCTCCGGTGCGGACGTGATTCACAGCGTGGTTCACGGCAAAATTCTCATGGAAGACAGGCGTCTTTTGACCCTGGACCTGGAGGAGATTTACAGCCGGATGGATGAAGTTTCCAAAATGATGGCTGAAGTCATCAAAAAATGAAGACAAAGGTTTGAACCCGGAGAGGGAAACTTCAAGGCACAGCCCGGATTCAGCCTTGGGCATTAAGGAGCGATTTTGATGGAGCTGAAAACAAGTCAAAAATTCGACATCCTGATTAAGAATGGCCTGATCCTGACGCTTGAGCCTGAAACCGCGCCCATCCCGAGGGGTTATGTGGCTGTTCACGGTCCGGTCATCGCCGAAATCGGCCCCATGGCCGAGCTTGAAGAAGGAGTCGAGGCAAAAAAAATCATTGACGCGGAAGGCCAGCTTGTCATGCCCGGTCTTGTAAACGCGCACACGCACATACCCATGACCCTGTTCCGCGGTCTGGCCGACGACCTGCCTCTTAATACCTGGCTCGATGAACATATTTTCCCGGCCGAGGCCGCGCATGTCAATCAGGACCTGGTCTACTGGGGGGCCAAGCTGGCGTTAGCTGAAATGCTCCTCACAGGCACCACCTGTATCGGGGATGGGTATTTTTACGAAGAGCAGGCCGCCTTGGCTGTTCGGGAAGCCGGGTTAAGGGCGGTTTTGGGTCAGGGGGTAATTGATTTTCCGGCTCCGGGGGTGCCTGATCCGGCCAAAAACGTGGAGGCCGCCGGGGAGTTCATCGAACGCTGGCAGGGAGTCTCAGACCTGATTCAGCCATCTGTTTTTTGTCATTCTCCTTATACCTGCTCGCCTTCAACGCTTGTCAGGGGCAAGGAACTGGCCAGAAAAGCCGGCGTCCTCTGGCAAATCCATGTGGCTGAGACCGAAAACGAAGTTAAACAGTCTCTTTCGGAAAAGGGTCTCACCCCGCTTCGGTATCTCGACTCGCTGGGGCTTCTGGATGAAACCACCCTGGCGGTGCATTGCGTTCACCTGGATGACGAGGAGATAGAACTGCTGGCTGAAAAAATGGTCCCGGTAGTCATCTGTCCGGAAAGCCACATGAAATTGGCCTCAGGACTGGCCCGCCTGCCGGAGATGCTGGAAAAAGGAGTCCGTGTCGCGCTGGGAACCGACGGGGCGGCGAGTAACAATGACCTGAACCTTTTCAGTGAAGTCCGGTCCGCGGCCCTGATTCAAAAGGCCGCCAGGCATGACCCGACAGCGCTTCCGGCAGCCCTGATTTTAAGGACGGCCGCACGGGGAGGGGCCCAGGCCCTCAACCTGAGCGGCCGAATCGGAACCTTAACCGCCGGCTTTCAGGCCGATATAATCCTGCTTAACCTGAATCATCCCCATCTCAAACCGATGTACAACCCGTTCTCCCACCTGGTTTACGCCGCTTCGGGAAGGGAGGTCAGCACAGTGCTGGTCGGGGGCAGGGTCCTGGTCGAAAACGGCCGCCTGACCACTCTCGATGCGGATGAGATCATGAAACGAGTTCGGGAGATCGCCGGAGACATAAAAAGGCAATACTTTTAATAAGGCCTCTTAAGAACTTCGTCCTTTAGCCAAACTCATGGGATTTTTTCTGTGTTGAGGCAGAGCCTCAAGGCATTACACCGTTTCAGGGCAGAGCCCTGGAACGAGAAAAAACAAATGATCAGATTCCGGGATTTCAACAAAATTACTCCTTCTTAAGAGATCTTGAGGTGGATTTCATTAAAATAAACCAAAGGAGAGGATAAAAGTCGTGTACCCCCACTTCTCTGAGCCTGACGTTTATCCCGCCGGGCCAGCGGCGGTCAAAAAAAAAGTTGGCCGCGGCTTGACTTTTAAGGTACACTATGAATAAAGTTACTTTTTATTGCTGGTTGAAAGAGGCGGAGCTTAACTGCTTTTTTAGAAGTAATATATCAATCTTTAAATTTTTGAAAAATAGGTGAAATCATGCCCATGGATTGGGAAAAATGGCAAAAGAATGACCAGGGGTCGCCGGACCTGGAAAAGGTGCTGGCCGATTTCAAGCGTATTCAAAAAAAACTCCCTTCGGCCTATCTAATCGTGGTCGTTATAGTCCTCATCTGGGTCCTATCGGGAATTTACATTGTCGCCCCGGATGAAGTCGGGGTGGTCAAACGTTTCGGCCGTTATACCACGGAAACCGGACCTGGCCCGCATTATCACTTTCCATATCCGATAGAGACGGTCATGAAGCCCAAAGTAACGCAGGTTCGCCGCATCGAGATCGGATTTCGAACCGTACAGCCCGGCCCGCCGCCCAGGTACCGCCCTGTTCCGATAGAGGCCCTGATGCTGACCGGAGACGAGAATATCGTAGACATCCAGTTTATTATTCAATTCCTGATCAAGAACCCGACAGATTATCTTTTCAAAATAGCTGACCCGCGTAAAACCATTAAAGACGCGACGGAAGCGGCCATGCGCGAGGTTATCGGTAAAGGCAAAATTGACGACGTGCTGACCACGGGTAAATTTCAAATCCAGCAGGATACCAAACAATCACTTCAACGCATACTGGACAAGTATAACTCCGGTCTGGAAGTGGTAACGGTTCAACTGCAAAAGGTCCAGCCGCCCGAACCGGTCATCGCCGCCTTTAAAGATGTAGCCTCCGCCCGCGAGGACCTGAACCGCTATATCAACGAAGCTGAAGGATACGCCAACGATATTATCCCCAAAGCGAAAGGTAATGCGGCCGAGATAGTTCAGCAGGCTGAAGCCTATAAACAGTCTAAAATCAAGCGCGCCCAGGGTGATACCGCCCGTTTTCTGTCCTTGCTCAAGGAGTATCGAAAAGCCAAAAATGTAACCCGTAAAAGGCTTTATCTTGAGACCATGGAAAAAGTCGTGGCTGAATCCCGAAAATTCATCCTGTCCAAGGACGCGACGGGCGTTCTGCCTCTCCTGCCTTTACAGTCTTTAGGGACCGGGCCGGGGCAAGCAGAAAAATAGGAAGAGTCTTCAACACATACGAGGAATAAGAAATGGGCAAAAAAGTCGGAATAATCGTGGTCGCCATCATCGTGGCCCTCATTGCTGTCAATGCGGTCTTCTATACCGTGGATGAGACCAAGCAGGCCATTGTCCTGCAACTGGGTAAACCGGTCGGCGGGATCAAGGGTCCCGGCCTGCATGTGAAAATTCCTTTCATCCAAACCGTTAAGTTTTACGAAAGACGTCTCCTGGATTATGACGCCGCGCCGGCGGAAATTTTAACGGCCGACAAAAAGAACCTGGTCGTGGACAACTTCGCCAAATGGCAGATCGTTGATCCGCTGCAATTTTTGCAGACCGTGCGCAACGTCCGCGGCGCACAGGCCCGCCTTGATGACATTATTTACGCTGAGCTCAGGGTGGAACTGGGCAGGCACATCATGTCGGAGATTATCACCAAGGTTCGTTCGGAGATTATGACCAACGTCACGAATCGCTCCAACATCAAGGCCAGTGAGTACGGGATCAGCGTTGTAGACGTGCGAATCAAACGGGCCGACCTGCCCCAGCAAAATGAGCAGGCCGTTTTTCAGCGTATGCGTGCAGAGCGGAAACGCCAGGCTAAAAAATACCGATCAGAGGGCAAGGAAGCGTCAATGAAAATCAAGGCCAATGCAGACAGAGACCGGACTATTATCATGGCCGAAGCCTATCGCAAGAGCCAGACTCTGAGAGGTGAGGGCGACGCCGAGGCAACCCGCATTTACGCGGAAGCTTATAACCAGGACGAGGAATTTTACGATTTTACACGTTCACTGGAAGCTTACAAAAAGGCCCTGGATCCCAACACCACCCTGGTCTTGAGCGAGAATGATGAATTCCTCAAGTATTTAAAAACGGTAGCCCCTTTACGAGGGTCGAAATAGTTTTCGCGCTTATTTTTAAAACGAGCAAAAATATGAAATAAAAAGCGCCTTTTCCGCAAGCTGGCCGCAAAAGGGGAAAGGGCGTTTTTTTATGAACTCTGGTTCTGGAGAGGTCTCTATTCAGCGGCCCCGAGGTCAGGTTGCCCGCCTTCTTCTTTCTTTATGTCCACAACCTGCCAGCCGTAGGTAGTCCGGCCCTGGTAGACTGAAGCAAGAGGCCTGAGCGCCACAGAAACCCGGGGCCCCAGGTCAGGCAGGAGGTCCCCCAGGCCAAAGCCTATGGTGTCTAAGATGCGTCCTTTTCCTTTCAGGCGAAGTTTGAGGTGGTTTCGGCCGACAACGGCGCAGGATAAAACCTTTAAGCCGCAGACGGCCACGGTCGGCTCGGGATTTCCCATACCAAAGGGAGCCAATCTTAGAAGCTGAAAAATCAAATTCTGATCTAGTTCTTCCAGACCCAGCACCGCGGCCACGCGCAGGGCAGGCCGCCGGATTTCCTCACCCAGTTCCTGAAATGCGATTTCTTCCAGAGCCGCTGCCAGTTCAGGCACCTTTTCTTCACTCAGGCCCAGTCCGGCGGCCAGGTCGTGCCCCCCGAAATGCTCCAGAACCGTTTGACACTGGTCCAGGGCCTTATATAAGCTGAACCCTTCTATGGACCGGCCCGAGCCCAAGGCCATACCGTCTTTTAAACTAAGCAGGATAGTCGGTCTGTGGTAGATATCAACCAGCTTGGAGGCCGCGATGCCAAGCACGCCGCGATGCCATTCCTCACGGGCCAGAACGATAAACTTATGCTTATCAGCCGGATCATCATCCAAAATACGCCTGGCCTGGCGCACGACATGTT
>CAZVRN010000012.1:0-17677 GCA_964629485.1 uncultured Thermodesulfobacteriota bacterium
AGTGAGGCGGCTGAAAATAATGCGCCGCCACAACGCGTTCGGGATGTTTGGTCCCGGAAGCTATCTTTGAGACCCGCAGGCCGGATGTATTTGTCGCCAGAATGGCCGGCGGCGGGCATATTTTATCCAGCTTGGCAAAGATATCCTGTTTCAACTGTAATACCTCAAGGACTGACTCATGAACGAAATCAGCCTCAGCCGCAGCATCCTCCAGGTCGGTAGTGGGCCTCAGCCGCTCGTAGGCCGCCTCGGCCTCGGCCTTACTGATCAGGTCGGTCTCGGCAAATAAATCGAGCTCTTTTTTGGCCCGCTCCATGGCTTTTTTACTGCTTTCCTCCCTGGTGTTATAAAGGCTGACCTCGTAGCCGAACCGGGCGAATTCCACTCCCACGCCAAGGCCCATCAGCCCGGCCCCGATAATAGCGATCCGTTTAATATCCTGCTCTTTCATGTGTCCTCCTGAATGTTTAATAATGTAAATCAGCTTTGAATCGAATAGACAGCAAGGCTGAAAAGGGATCAAACATCATCCTCAAAACCTTAAGAACTTCGCCCTTCAGCCGAACTCATTTTAAGGCTGCGGCTTGCCCGGATTTCGATATTCCTCGTCAAGGATGTTTTGCACGTCCTCTCTTGAGAAGCCGAACTGTAGGCAGTAGGTTACCAAAATATCGTCCAATGCCAGCCTTAAAGGATCTGAGAGACGTAACGGCTGGATTTCCTGTTTTACGTAAGATAATAAGCGGTCGAAAATCTGTTCAAACTGGTCACGGATTTTCCAGAGAATCGCTGTGTGCTTTCCGTATGAGATGGTGCCTTCTTTCAAGTGCCGGTCAAACAAATCCTGGAGGCGGATAATCTTGTTGCGATATTGAAAACTTGCCTTGTATAAAAATTCGATACGCGGGTTCTTGAAGGTATATTGCGTGTAATAGAGATGGGGCTCATGGCGGTTCTTTTCGTTGATTTCCACCTGAAAGCAGTGCTCGCGGTCCTTGAGATACTCGAATTCTATTTTTGTTCCGGGCAGTACGGCCAGTTTGTTGGCAATGCTGTCCAAGGCACCATATCCGACAGTCGAAGAGATGATTTGGTGATTCAGCATGAGGTCTTCTTCAGTTGTTTCCTTGTCAAACATGATAAAGCCAAAACGCGGGGTAATATGGTGTTTCTTCATCAGCGAAACGACGTTGAAAATTTCATTTTTATCAAAATCTTTTTTAAATTTATGGTAATCGTTTGTTTGGCGGTCGACAAAACTTTCCACTCCCAAGAAGAGAGCAGTAAACCCTGCTCTGGAAAGTTTTTCAATTAACGGTTCATCCAAAGAATCAACGCGACAATCTGCTTCAAAGGTGAGGTTATAGCCTTTACTTATTATGTTGTCGCAAAAATCGTGAACAAAAGTTTGGTCTTTACCGACGAATTCCATGTCCGAAAACCAGATGTGATTTACACGGTGATGATGGAAAAGCCGGTCCACTTCCTCCAGGACTTCATCCAATCTCCGCCTCAGGTGCCTTGTTTTGAGACTGTACCGATCAAAGGCGCTGATACAGCAGAAGCTGCATCGCCAGTGGCATCCACGGCTCGTGATCATTCTGGCCACCCCGTATCTGGGACGATGAACAGGGATTCCCAGAGTATCAATAAACGCCTCTGTCTCAAAATTTGAACTGGTTTGAATTTTACCCTGACCGGACCGAAAGGCTAATCCCGGAACGTCTTCGTATGACTTGTCATCACGAAGATGCTGGCAGAGCTTGAGCAAGGTGCTTTCGCCATGTCCAAGCACGATCGAATCAATTTCAGGAAAATTTCGAAGTATTTTTTCACTGTGAAAGGTGGGGAAGTACCCGCCAAGTGTGACATGGCCCTTGAATCCGCTTTTTCTTAGCAGCATTATGGTTTCAACTGTAGCCGTAAAATTGGAACGGTTCACGGAAAACCCGACCAGGCCATATGGCTCGCGGCGGGACCAGGCTTTCTTGATAACGCTTCCCGCGTCGTCCCAGTTCCAGGTCGCGTCGAAAATCCTCACAGGAAAACCGTGATCTGCCAGGGCCTTTTCTAAGAAGCCCAGCCCAAGATGTTCCAAGTAGTTCCAGGAACGATGTGTCACGAATGGACTGCTTTGAACAAGTAGAACCTTCATCTCAAAGGAATCGCCTTTTCATGAATTAACGAGAATCTATTCGCTGCCACGATTTGTAATCTCGCATGCGTAAGTTACCCCCTCAGTTTAAAGCAGGAAATTGCTTTCCCTTCCGCTTCCGGGGATATAATCAATGGATGGGCGATAGCCCAGAGCCGGTGGTACAGTCGCCAGTCTGCGTGGCGCAGAGCCTTTGCCGCCATAATACGCCCAGGGGATGAATTCCATCCGGGGGATAATGACCCGGACCACCGGGATGTCTTCCAGGCCCGGACGTGTATGATTGACCGCAATGACGTCCGTTAACCCTGCCGCCGTGATTTGGTCAAGACAATACCGGATTTCCGCGAGAAGGTCCGGTTTGGAAGAATCTGGGATTTCTTTAAAAGAAATGACCCGTTTGGACCGTGTGATATAACGGACTGATTCCCAGGCGTCCGGAAAATAAAATTTTATATAACCAGCAACTTCTTCGTGTTCTGAAATCCATTTCGGCGAATACTTTTCTTCTATGTTTCTAAAAACAGCTTTTTTGAACTTCATCAATACGGTCCTGACCTGGATGAGTTCGGTGAAGGCACGCGAAACAGCGATGGCAGGGTCAAGGTGCGTGCCAACGCCCCATTGAAAAGCCGGCCCTTTCTCTGATTTGTCTATGCCAAAGGCGTAGACAGTGGGTATCCCTATATCTGATGTGATGTCCTTTAAAATGATTTCGAGACCGCTTGCTTGGGCGGCGTTTAATGCCTGTTGCAGTACGCGGTCCTTTTTTCTTGGAAGCGTGCTCGGATCAATTTCCGGCATGGGAAGCTGGTTCCAGACAAAAATGGCCTGGGCGTCTCGTTCCACAATTTCCAGGATGGCCTGCAGTATCGCTTCTTCCAGGCAGTTACCGGCGGCCAGTCCATTCGGCCGATTTTCGACCAGGCGGTCTGCAGAACAGCCTTGATCAGGTGCAAGGAGATGAGAATAAGCTACAGGCACGAGCATTGGCCGTTCCTGGACCAGATGCCATGCCTCGGCCCATTTGATGGGGTGTTCTTCATGAAAAGCGTTGAGCTTTTTTTTGTCCACCTCTGTTGAATCAGGCAGCCCCATGGCCCTGGGATCGAGGAAAGGCATCCCCGCTTTTTCAATATCCTTAACAGAAGCTTCGAAGAAACGATCCGCGGGCTGTACAAGCGCGGAAAAACGTTCGATGAGTTCGCACAGGCCGCTTACAAGGGACTGATTGCGCGTTAAGCCTTTGCCTAAGGAGTAATCTTTCCCAAAGTTATCCCGCAGGATACATGAAGAAACTTTATGCACAAAGAAAAATCGGTCCAGTTGCTTTTGTGAGGCAAGCCGCACTCGCCGCGCAACAAAGTTTACATGATAACGCTGAAGCATGGTGCGGATTTTCTGAATGGTCTGCTCCGGGCTGACGATCCTATGTCCGTTTTCGTGGAAAGTATGGGACCGCGAACATAAGGAGATGGCACCTGTCTCCTGTGCAAATGACCGCAATGTCTCAGGGCCTGAAAGATCCTTAATGGTAATCCGGGCCATGGTTTCCTGTTCTTCCAATGCTGGAAACTTTTTTAAAGCACGAGATCCTCATTGAGCAGTATATCCGCCATCGATTGTCAGCGTTGTTCCCGTAACAAAAGCAGATTCTTCGGAACTCAGGTAGAGAATACCCCGGGCGATCTCATCCGGCCGGCTGATTCGCTTCAACGGATTGGTGAAACTGATTCGTTCATATCGCCCGGGATAGTTCAGGTAGTCTCTGGTCATGCTTGTCTTAACCGTACCTGGACAAATACAATTGCACCGAATCCCCAGGTGTCCGTACTCCACGGCTACAGATTTCGTCAGTGCAATCACTCCGGCTTTGGCCGCATTGTAAGCAGCCATATTCTTCAAACCGACCAGTCCTCCTATGGAAGCCAGATTCACAATGGTGCCTTTTCTTTTTTTCAGGAAGCAAGGCAGGACTGCCCGAATCATGCGAAAGGTCCCGGTCAGGTTAGATTCAATCAGTTCGGCCCACATGGCGTCCGTGATTTCATGCACCTGAAGAGGCTCACCAGCCACGCCTGCGCTGTTGACCAGGATATCGATTTTTTTTAATTCTTTGAGACTGACTTCGATTACTTGGCGTACGCTTTGCTCATCCGTAACGTCTCCCTTGACCGGCAGAGCCTTTCCCCCGGATTTTAATATATCCCGAGATACACGAGTTAACCGCGTTTTTCCCCTGCCCATGATGATGACGGTTGCCCCCTCTCTAGCGAAGAGTTTTGCTGTGGAGCGTCCGATTCCTGAGCCGCCGCCTGTAATCAGTGCCACTTTATTTTCCAACTTTTTTTTAGGCGAAAAAGACATTATCCTAATATCTCAAAGGTCATATTCATTCCGGGCAGATGTTCGTCCTGTCAAACGGTATTGCTCCAGCCGTTCGTTTTTCCAGTAATTCATTGTATTCCTGTATTTATAAAACCCTGGAAATATCTGAGGATATTTTTTTATCAACCGGTAAATAGGGCTGGACTTGGGAATGCTCGTAAAGCCATTCCTGTTAATCACTTCATGCCCCGTTACCACAAAAAAGGAATAAAACTCTTTGGAGAATGAAAGTTCTTCCTTAAATTCCTTGTAGAGTTGAGAACCGGGCAGGGGGCTGTACTCAAACAGCAGTACCGTAACCCCGGTGTCCTCGAATCTTGACACCCAGTCGAGGGTAGTTTCAAATTCGTCCATGCTTTCAAACGGATAACCCCAGATGAAGCTGGCGTGTACACTCTGGAAATATTTAACAGATTTTTCCGCGATTTCGTAAGCCTTCTCGATGGTAAATCCTTTTTTTATGCGTTCGAGGGTTTTATTGGAACCAGATTCGATTCCGTATCTGATCTGAACGCATCCGTGATCAACCATCTCTCGCATGAGGTCTTCATCCATCAAATCTACTCGTGAAAAACATTTCCATTCCATAGGAAAAGAGAGCTTGTCAAAGGCCCTGAGCATTTTTTTGAAACGTGACCGTTCGAGGGGCAGGATGTCATCCTGGAAAAGGAACAGGGTGCGCTCTGACAGCGAATGCACCAGTTCAAGCTCCTCAATAACCGAATCAATGCTGCGATAACGTACTGCTCCGCCGAAGTTGTGCGGTTCCGTACAAAAGGTGCATCGGTATGGGCATCCGCGCGAGGTGATAATGCTGGGCGCAGCGTCGTAAAAATCAAAATCTAACAAAGCGTAAGATGGCAAGGGGAGGCTATCGAGATCTCGAACCAGACGTCGCGGGGGAAGCGAAGTGATGTTGCCTTTGATAAAATCAAGCATGGCGATTTCCCCTTCGCCCTCAACAACGCTGTCAACAAAGGGAAAGGCTTCTATGACCTGTCTGGCCACCGGCGAAGGCCCCACGCCACCCAGAACGACTTTACGGTCAGGATAGCGCGTTTTCAATTTTTCGGTGCAAAGAATCGTGAAAGGCAGGAGATTGGACATGGAGCTGAAACCGACCAGTTTGGCCGGTTCCCCGATCTTTTTGATAAAAAGATCAGCATCGAATTTCTTCGCGTGAGAAAACAGCTGATAGTCTATGAACTCTACATTAAACCCTTCCCGTTCCAGACAGGCGGCGATATATAACAGGCCCAGGGGAATATAATTCTGCTGGTCAAAATGACCGGCATTGTTAATCAACATCAGGTTAAGATTAATAAGGGTAACGTCTGGGGAATCACCATCACGTGTTCTGGAGCGTCTCAGGTGGGGTTTCCCCTGTTTTTGTTCCGGGGATTCCAGATTTTTGATAACTATTCTTGCCATGTTTTTCTCCGAGAAGAATCTTCCGGTCGCTAGGTTCTCAGGGTTATTTTTTCAGTGATGTTGGTCATGTATTTCGAGCGCATCCCAGAGAATAAAAGGACTGATCTCAGTGTCATGCAATATTGCCCCGCTCGGGATCCGACCCGGCAGATTATTTTTCAACAAGGCCCGGCAAGCCTGTTGCGCTTCTTCGTCGATTTTATCGCATACAGGGATTTTTTTCCTGAAATAACGGTATTGCCAGAAATGAAGCAGGGCCAATGTTTGTGGCTGGAGAGCAAGTTGTTCTCGGGTGTCCGGATCATAAAGCCAGGCCTTTTCATCTTCGCTTATGCCATGGAATCGGACTTCCACCGCTTTATCATATTTTTTAAAATAACGTTCAGCCTGATGATTGAGGCTGTCAATCTTTGCGAGCAGTTTTTCCTGTATCCGATTCTCATTTTTGATAGTCCCTGCAGAAGGGTCCAGTTTTTTGGTAAAATATTCCAGAAACTCAATGCCCAGCATATGAGATTCATCCACCAGCTTTTCGCCTGCTTTGACCATCGCCGGGGAGTACCGGTCAGTGCGAAACATAGAACGCACGCTATAAACAAAGCCTGCTATTTCATAACGCAATAAATTTCTTATTTCCAGCAAGGCTTTCAGGGCAGGCTGGTCAAAGTCCATTTCCAGCACTAGAGGTGATGTTTCAGTAAGCTGTCCGTTCTTAAGCAGTTGGTCTACCAGAGGTGTACCGGTATTCGGTTGAAGAATACTGGTGCAGCAAAGAAACATTTCCCAGGGGGATATCTTGCCCTGTCTTAACCTGGATTTTAAAAACCGGATATTTTTTCGGATAGATGCCATGCTGCTGGCGGGATTAAACATGATGAATCCCAGGTGAACCTTGATGCCAAGCGAGTCCAGGATATTTAGCGTCCGTTCCAACAAATCTTCGGACCGTGGTTTATTAAAAAGTTCCAGGGATTCATCATCGAGATTTTCAACCCCGACCAGAACAGTGTCCAGCCCCGCTTTTTTTAAAAGCTTGAAAAGGTCCAAATCGACCGATTCCAGCCGGCATTCCATGGTAAAAGAAATATCCAATCCTTTTTTAATAATTAAAGACGCAATCTCCCGGGCTCGCTCTATTCCTTTCTGACCGCAAAGGAAATTATCATCACAAAATTGAATTTCCCGTACTCCCCGTTCCCGGACGAGATATTCAATTTCCGCCACGACGTTCTCCGCTGAACGAGGACGCCAGCCGCGGTTTTTATAAAAAACATTAATACTGCAAAATGTACAATGAGAACTGCACCCCCGGCTGGAATACAACCAGGTGACCTCAGAAGGCCCCACCTGACCAGGACGGTCAGGAAAAGGCAGTGAGTCTAAGTCCTGAATCAGGGGCCTGGGCATAAAACTTCCCTTTCGCAGAGCGTCCCTGGTTAAAAGGCCCGGAATCTCAAGAGGCTGCCCCTTTTTCAGAACTTTAATCAACTCGGCAAACGTCTGCTCTCCCTCGTTCATCACCAGAGAGTCAGCGCCTGTAAAGACATCTAGTGTTTTTGCGGGGGCAAGCGTGGGCAGGTATCCGCCGAGCGTGATGTGGGCTGTACATCCGTTTCCCCTCAACAGGTTGATAAAATAAAGACCCAGGTTCATCCGTTCCTGGGTCAGACTAACCCCAATGACCTTATAATCTCGGGAGGTGATATATTCCGCCATCTCCTCAAGAGTGAAACGGGTGTTCCCACGGTTCAAAATTTCTACTTCGCAGTCGATGCTCCGGCAGTAAGCAGCAATGTACCCCAAACCAAGATTGTCATTGAGCCCGTTCCTCTTTGGATCGTGAGAATAAATCGGTCCCAGGTCCACGAGGACGGCTTCGGCACCCATATTTTATAAGGCCTTGATGAACAACTGGGCGAATTCACTACGGCGTTTCAGCCGCGTACTCCAGCGACGCAGTTCTCGGTCTCGTATCTCATGAACATTTGATCCAGGTTGGAGCTGCTGGTGAAATTGTATGTTGAACTCAAAATAACGCCGCCTAGAACTTTTTTCAGTTCTTCTTTGCTGATTTTTTCTTCTTTTGGCAGATCCTTGATTTTGATACGTGCCATTTGACGTTACCTCCTTAAATGGAATCAGTTGAAAAAAATCCATTTATATTCACGATCTCAACTTAGTTACCCGGAACTCAAATTAATTAATTTAATTATTTATAACATGATAACTGACAGGTTTGTCAAGTATTTTTGATGAATTTTCCTGTCAGACAAACAGGACTTGTCAGATAAATTGTTTCATCTGTTTCTTAAGCCAGTCCTCGTAAATCATCTCCCGAACCAGTTCCTTTACGCTGCGCGAGTTCAAGTATTTACGATTGCTGACTTTCTTTTGGAGGCTCTCCTTAAACTTATTAATGAGCAGATTTGTTTCAAGATACTCTTCCAAAGCTTCAAGAGATATCCCGTTTGACTCAAGCCATTCATTCGTATCACTGGCTTTGTGCAAACCGTGCGCCATACGAAAAGCATCGGCCGCCTTTTGAAGCTCTCTAGTTGTAACTTTGAGCTTGGCTTTCCTGGCCGCTTGAACTGTGATTTTTCTTTGCACCACTTCACGCAATGCAGGCGAAAAATCTCCATTGATCCGTAAATAATCTACCACATCTGCCGCGGCTATTTCTAGCTCCTTTTCTTTTTTAGCCATATTCATCCCCCTTCCCATTGAATGGTTGCAATATTGAGATCTCACTTTGCGACAATGTCAAATTTGCTGAAAAACAATCAATATCAAATTTTTGGGCATAGTAATCTCTTATACCTTTTTTGGTCAATAAAAAGCCAGCCAGCACCAGGCTAGCCCAGGTACATGTCACCCCATTCTTAAGGGGGCTGAGGTGTTTAGGGAATAGAGGGTTAGGCATACCGACCCGGACGCTTCCCTGGGGGAGGGAGCTTTTCGCGATTTTGATAAGATTGCTCGTTTTTAAAAAATTTTACTTGGTCGGGGCGAGAGGATTTGAACCTCCGACTTCTTGCTCCCAAAGCAAGCGCGCTACCAGGCTGCGCCACGCCCCGAAATTATATTTAAATCTCTTGGAGTTGTATTCCCCGCCGCTTGGGGCGTAAAATGGCTATGTGAGCGAATACATACATAAGAGTCATAACGTAACTACTGTATTGATTAAATATTTTTTTCATTCCTGCAAGCGACTGCGCACCCAGTTTCGATACGACTGGATGCCCTGGACCAGAGCCTGGGCCACGGCGTCTCTGTATGCCTGACTTAAAAGCCGCCGTTCTTCTTCCGGGTTAGTCAGGCAGCCGACTTCAACGATCACCGCTGGGTGGGCCGTACCGGCCAGCACCGCCAGCGGCAGGCCCACTGCCGCCCGGCTCTTGGTGCTGAGGACTTGACTCATGGCCTGGCTGATTTCCCCGGCCAGCCGCCGGCTGGAAATAAGAAAAGGACCTTGAGCCAGGGCCCATTCCACGGGCTGACCCGGGAGAGGCTGCTTCAGGGAAACACGGCTGGCCAATCCCTGCTGCAGGCTGTAGTCCTGGAAAAAAACTCCAAACCCCGATTGTGTCCGGTTAGCCGCGCCGCTCGCGTGAAGTGATATAAAAATATGCCCGCGCACGCGATTTACCAGGGCGGTGCGCTCGTACAGGCTGGGGTTTTCATCCCCGGTTCGGGTCAAAAAAACCCGTACCCCCAGCTCATCTTCCAGAACAAGCTTGAGCTGGCGGGCGAGGGCCAGGGTCAAACGGCTTTCTGTCAGCCCGGCCGGGCCCTTCACGCCGATATCCTCACCGCCGTGGCCCGGATCAATGACAATACGCTCCACGGCTTCCGAAAGCGGGGCTTGAGCCTGGTTCGCCTCCTTGGCCAAAAGAGGTGACGCGCCACATAAAGAGGCCGTAATCACCAAAAATATTAAAAAATATCCGCGCACAGCCAAACCAGGACGTATAAAAACACGTCGCTTAGGTAGTGTCAAGAAGTTTGTAAACCTCTTCTGAGTAAAAATTTTCACAGTATAAACCCGGCCTTACCCGCCAAAAGCTGAAATAAAAAGTCTTGTTTTTCGGCCTCAGTTCCTCTACACTGCACTTCCCTGGAAAGGTTTTTTCCAGTGCGGGAAAAATCCGGGCGTCTCAACTGCAAAAACGGGTAAAAAATTCGGCTACGCCCTCGATATTTCCTCAGACCTACTATAATATGTATTCAAACTTGCAGCAACTTTCTTTTAACATGACAGTTTAAAGGCAGCTTATTAAAATACTGCTTAAGGGTCTAACATGATCGCGATTATAAACTATAAAGCCGGGAACCTGACCAGCGTGGAACGCGCTGTGCGTGCCCTGGGGTTTGAATGCCAGATCACCAGGGACCTCGACCGGATAAAAGAGGCGGAAAGGGTTATTTTCCCCGGAGTCGGCGCCGCGGGCGCCGCTATGGCCGACCTTAAACAGACCGGGCTGGATCAGGTTTTAAAGTCCATTGTCCAAAAAGGAACGCCGCTTCTGGGCATCTGCCTGGGCACGCAAATCATTTTCGAGTTCAGCGAAGAAGACGGCGGCACAGACTGCCTGGGGCTTTTGCCTGGGAAAGTCAAACGTTTTCCCACCGACATGTCCGAGGCCGGACAGCGGCTCAAGGTTCCGCATATGGGATGGAATCGGGTCAGATTCATCAGGGATCACCCGGTTTTCACGGGAATTAACCCGGATCACGAATTTTATTTTGTGCACTCCTACTATCCTGCTCCGGCAAAAGAAAGTCATGTCACGGGCCTGACCGACTACGGCCTGACCTTTGCCTCGGTCGTCACGCGGGGCAGCCTGGCCGCAGTGCAGTTTCATCTTGAAAAAAGCGGACGGCCCGGGTTGAAGATACTGAAAAACTTTTGCGAATGGGACGGTAAAGATGCTTAGCCGAAGGATTATACCCTGCCTTGACGTCCGGGACGGCAAACTGACCAAAGGCATCAAATTCAAAGGCAACGTGGATATCGGGGACCCGGTGGAAATGGCTCATTTTTATTATGAGGCCGGGGCGGATGAACTCGTCTTTTACGACATTACCGCCTCTTCAGATCGGCGGGATATCATGATCGATGTCGTTCGCCGTACTGCGGAGAAAATTTTTATTCCCTTCTCCGTGGGCGGAGGAATCCGAACCGTGGAAGATATGCGCGGCGTTCTTATGGCCGGGGCGGAAAAGGTCAGCATAAACTCCGCAGCCATTAAAAATCCCGACCTGATCAAACAGGGAGCTCTGGCCTTTGGCAGTCAATGCATCGTCCTGGGCATGGACGTACTCAGGGTTGAAAAAACCGGGCGGATCCCGTCCGGCTATGAAATGGTTATTCATGGCGGCCGGATACAAACCGGGATCGACGCGCTCCAGTGGGCCCGGGAAGCTGAAAGGCTCGGGGCCGGCGAGATCTGCCTGAATTCCATTGACGCAGACGGGACAAAAGACGGTTATGAAATGAACCTGACCCGTCTGATCTCCAGCAATGTCGGTATCCCCGTGATTGCCTCCGGCGGAGCTGGCAGCCCGGAACACATTCGGGCCGTTCTGGTTGAAGCTAACGCTGATGCGGCTTTGATCGCTTCTATTACGCATTACGGTGAGTATACCATCGGAGAGATCAAGGAATACCTCGACCGTCACGGGGTAAAGACACGCAGAATCTGGTAAAAGACTTACTGTCGAATCATGTCCTGAAGGCTGCGCATCTTCTGGCGCGCGTCTTCCAGCAGGGACATTAGTTGCAGGGAATGGTTGGCGAAAATTGATCCCCGGCTGCCGTTGAGTACCACCAGCGGCTCAAACTGCGATTCATCGAGCACTTCGATGACCCGATCCACAAGCTCTTCAGCGTTTTTTACCTCAAAAATATTTTTAAAGTCATATTTTATGGCGATCATCATGTGCCTGATGCCGTAAGCCACACCCCGGGCAAAATAAAAATTATCGTCGATCTTAAACCGAGGCACCCTGGTCTGCACCCGCTGTTCGCCTTTGGTGAATTCATCTCCCGCGGTCTCTTCGGAAATGGTTTTTTCCCGCCTGCGGGGGGCATTGGACAATCGCGTATTCACCCCGCCCAGCAGGGATATATACTGGTCCAGAATTTCATTGAGACTGTCAGCGCGGGGATAAAAATTGGCCTCGCCGGCAACCAGTCGAACCTCAAAATTCCTGAGACTCTTTTCACCGGCCCTATATTTACTTTCCGCTGAAGGCAGAATCCATTTGAAGGGATCATTGGAGAAAAAAACAAATGCTTTTTCCATATCAGGATCAATCTTGTCCGTAGTTCTCAACCTGGTTACCTTGTCCCGAAAAACCCGCGTCGTATATCGAATGGACTCCAAAAGACCAAGCTGGAAATTTTGAGGGTTATCCAGGAAGATGGTGGGATAAAATTTATCATTCGGGAGCCAGTGCCGATCTATTTTTTCGGTTAAGGTAATGAGGGTTTTCACGGACGTAAGCCCGGTGACATTCTGCTCCGGTTCAACATTAAAAAAAGGCGGAAATCTGTAATTGGCGATCATAATGACAATGCAGGCCACGATCAGCAATCCCACGAGGCCGAGGATACCATAGATCCACTTGCGAACGCCCGAAGCCTGATTTTTACCTTGGCCGACGGTTTCCCCGGACGCGGAATCATCGCTTCTCTTTTTCCATAACTTCATATTAAGCTCCATTTTAAATCTGGATAATTCATATAGATTAAAATACCAGAACCAGGCGGGTTTTCCAAGTTCAAGGGGAAATAATTTATCGTTATTTACTTTTTTCTGGCTTTAGGCCAACAGCCTGATCTGAAAAGAATTTACGGGTGATGCTTGTGAAATGTTGTTCAAATTCCTGATTTAGACGGGAAAAAAGATTTGACAACGCATCCGCATGATTGTATATTCCGTTGCTGAAGGCCTCTTGGGAAAAAATATCAAGGCGTGAATACTCCCATGAATAAAGCCTGTTGATAAAAGTTTTAAGGCCGAAGGCCGAAACTAATAAAATCGAGCCGGAGGAATATATTCCAAGGAGGGTTTTTGTATGGCAGAACCCATAGTCTTAGCAGATATGAAGGGGGAATTTAAGAAGAGAATCCAGCCTCTTTTGCCCGAAGGCGGGAACCTGGACCTCTGTTTCACCTGCGGGACATGCTCCAGCGGCTGCCCGGCCACCGGGCTCCATGACATGGACCCCAGAAAATTCTTGCGCATGGTTTTGCTGGGCATGGATGAAGAAGTTCTCAGCACTCCCTGGGTTTGGATGTGCACCATGTGCCAGAGATGCATTGCCGCCTGTCCGATGAAGATAGACATCCCGCAAATGGTTTATCAGGCGCGCGCCAGTTGGCCGCGGGATCAGCGCCCCACGGGTATACTCAAATCCTGTGATGTGGCTATGAGTGTTGAAACTCTGAGTGCGATGGGCGCCAAAGTGGAAGATTGGACATTCGTGGTTGAGGACGTGCTCGAAGAAGTCAGAGAGGAACAGCCGGGTTGCGAGAACCTTCAGGCGCCCATGGACAAGAAGGGGGCTTACTTCTTCCTTAACCAAAACTCCAGAGAGCCTGTGACCGAACCGGACGAGATGGTTCCGCTCTGGAAAATCTTAAACGCTGTCGGGGCCGATTGGACATATGGTTCAAAGGGCTGGGGCGGGGAAAATTATTGTATGTTCCTAGCGGATGATGACGCCTGGGAGAAAAATGTAAGGGCTAAAGTCAAAGCGGTGGATGATCTGGGCTGTAAGGTCTGGCTCAATACTGAATGAGGCCACGAATTCTTCGCAGTCCGGTCCGGACTGAAAAAATTCAACATCCCTCACAATTTTGAAGTCAAGAGCATTATCGAATATTACGCTCAATGGATCAGGGAAGGAAAGCTTAAAGTCAATTCCGACTGGAACAAGGACCTGAAAATAAAGTTCACCGTGCAGGACCCCTGCCAGTTGGTCAGGAAGTCTCTGGGTGATCCGGTGGCTGATGACCTGCGCTTTGTGGTCAAAACCGTGGTTGGTGAAGAGAATTTCATTGACATGACCCCGAATAAATCGAACAACTTCTGCTGCGGCGGCGGCGGCGGTTTTCTGCAATCAGGCTTTTCTGAAGAACGCCGGGCTTTTGGTAAGCTAAAGTTCGACCAAATAATCGCCACGGGCGCTGACTACGCTATCACCCCATGCCACAACTGTCACTCCCAGATTCACGATCTGGCCGAGTATTATGAAGGAAAGTACCATACTGTTCACCTGTGGACGATTATTTGTCTGGCCATGGGTATGCTGGGCGAAAACGAGCGAGCGTATCTCGGCCCGGATCTGGCGGAATTTGGCTTGGAAACCTCTGAGGAATAAATTAAGCATCCTCAGGCCTCATATTTCTCAAATAAAAATGGACGCGTGACTTTCCCGGGTCCATTTTTTTTGTTAATCTTACTCAATGTCACCGGACTCAAAAAGGCCTTCATCCCGGCTCAAAGAAGCGCACGGATTTAATTTTACCGCTTGTTAAAACTGAACAGGCTCATGTCTCTTGTCACTCTTCATGAAGTCACAAAATTTTACGGCCGCCAGGATGTACTAAATAAAGTCAGCCTGCAGGTTAAAGCAGGGGACCGTATCGGGCTGATAGGACCGAACGGCGCGGGTAAGACGACTCTGTTTAAAATTGTTCTTGGTCTCATCGCTCCGGACAACGGACAGGTGCACAAGGCCAAGAGGCTCCGCCTCGGATATCTGCCTCAGGACGTATTGAGCTTTGCTGGTAAAACCGTGCTTGAGCTGGTTATGGATACTGCTGAAGAGGCTCGCGCGGTTGAGGCCGAGCTTGAAGAATTGACATCCGAGCTGAAGAACCTGACAACTCAAGACAATCCCGATCAAGAAAGCCTCGTGGCGCTGACCAACCGGCAAAGCCATCTATTGGATCTTTTCGAAACTCTGGGCGGCTATCAGTTGGAAGCCCGGGCCGGCAAGATTCTCAAAGGGTTGGGATTTTCCGAAACCGACTTTGATCGGCCGGTCGAGGAACTCTCCGGCGGCTGGATCATGCGGGCCGCCTTGGCCCGGCTGCTCCTGGCAGAACCCGACCTTCTTCTCCTTGACGAGCCCACCAACCACCTGGATATGGATTCCCTGCTCTGGCTGGAAAATTATCTCAAGACCTGCCCCTCAGCATTGCTGTTGATTTCACACGACAGGGCCTTTCTTAATAATTTGGTCCATCGTATCGTGGAAATTGAGCGGGCCGAGGCTGTCATTTATTCAGGCGATTACGATCAGTATCTTAAAGAGAAGGAAAAACGGTTGGCCACACAGGCCGCTGCCTATGCCAACCAGCAGGAAAGAATAAAGCAGATCGAACGCTTCATCGAGAGAAATCGTGTCCGGAAAAGCTCGGCCAGACAGGTTCAAAGCCGTATCAAGGCCCTCGAAAAAATAGAAAAGATCGAAGCCCCGGTTTTCACGAGCAGAAAGATCAGCTTTTCCTTTTCCGCACCGCCTCGAGCGCCGAAAATATTGATAGAGCTTTCAGGAGTAACCAAATCTTACCAGCATCAGACGGTTTACCGTAATCTGAATTTCGTTATTCAGCGGGGTGACCGCATCGCTATTCTCGGGCCCAACGGGGCAGGCAAGACAACCCTGATGAAGCTTTTGGCCGGTCTAACGGACTACCAGGCCGGAACCCGGAAAATTGGAACGGGTGTGATTTTTTCTTATTTTGCCCAGCACCAGCTTGAGGAATTAAACGGCGCTTTGACAGTATTGGAGGAGATGTCCCTTGCAGCGCCAAATCAGACCCATGGGTCATTGAGATCGCTTTTAGGAAAATTTCAGTTTCAGGGGGATGATGTTTTTAAAAAGGTTGAAGCGCTTTCAGGCGGGGAAAAAACCCGCCTTATTCTGGCCAAAATCATGCTCGGCAAAACCAACCTCCTGCTTTTGGATGAACCGTCCAACCACCTGGATATTCCCGGGCAGGAGATGCTGGAGCAAGCCCTTGGTCAATACCGCGGCAGCCTGGTCCTGATCAGCCATGACCGAAAATTGATCAATGCCGTGGCGAATAAAATTGCCATTGTCCGGGAAGGCGGAGTTGAGGTTTTCCTTGGCAATTTCGACGAGCTTGAAGACCGAATCGAAAGTTCATTTGTTACAGTTAAAAAGAATAAAAAGCACACGGGCAAGAGCCTTTCCAGGGCTGAACGTGAGGCGCAAAAAAGAGCCGAGGCCGAAGCCAGGCAGCGCCTTTATCGTTTGAAAACGCCCCTGATTGAAGAAATGAATCGCCTGGAAGCATCCTTGGATGAAATCGGCAATCGTATTGACGAGATCTCGGCTCAATTAGCCGCCCCTGAAACTTACCAGGACCAGGAACGATCAAAGGCCCTCAGCCGGGAATACGGCCGCCTGAAGGCTGAAGCCGGGGAACTCACCGAAGCCTGGGAAAGGAAAGCCTTAAAGCTGGAAGAAATAGAGAAAAACCTGACCGAAGAAAGACCTATTAATAGTGAGTGACCTTAAGGAGAAAACTTAACCCTAAAGAGCGTTAACAATATTTAAAGAACTTAAATTTGAGCCTGACATCAAGGCAAAAATTAATCGTCCTTTACGGGGCCTGCAAAAGGCCTGTTTTACATTTCTTCCGTGGGCAGGGTCAGGATGTCACCGGGCCGGATCAGGTTGGATTTTATATTGTTTAAGGAGCGGATTTGTTCCGGTTCTATATTAAAACGCCGGGCGATGGCCCAGAGGGTGTCACCGGAACGTACCGTATAAGAAAAGCTTTTTTCAGAGGTCCGGGGAGAGATGAGCGTCTCATTGACGATATTTGCTTTTTGGGGAGAAGACGACACAGATCGAGATTTCGTTTCGTTCTTAAATGCTGAAGCAAGCATTACCTTTTTCGGCTTGCGAAGATAAAGAACCAGCTTCTGCCCCGGTTTAAGCCTTCTTACATCATCAATGTTATTCCACAGGGCGATATCCCGCCAATCAAGATGATAGAGCTGAGCTATCCGCCAGGCATTGTCGCCGGGTTTGACCTTATAAATAACTTGAGTGCCTTGGGCCAGCCGCCTCGTTGTTTGCTTGACCAGTTTTACCCGGTGTGTTTTCGTGCGGGCAATCCTCCTTTTATTGACACCCCGGGGGATTTTTATGGTTGAACCGGCATAGATCATATTGGAATGAAGCTTATTGTATCGCTTTAAACTCTCGATTGAAACGCCATATCGGCGGGCAATGCCTCCCAGAGTTTCTCCCCGCGCCACCCGGTGCGCGGAACTGAGCAGCCGCTGGCCTGGTTTAAGCTCGGCGTATTTAATGCGAAAACGGTCTCCAGTTCCTTTAGGTACCCACAGCGTGTAGTTTTTCTCGTTCAGGGGGGTATACCACATTTTGAGTTCCGGATTCAGACGGCGAATAGTATTGACAGTGGTCCCGCAGAGACGGGCAGCCACTGAAAGGTCCAGGGGTGAGGAAATTTCCACCACATCATACTCAAGAGGCGGCTTATAGACGACATCAGTTAAACCGAAGCGCTCCGGGTCCTTGGCTAAAAGGACAGTGGCTAAAAATTTTGGCACGTAATTTCGGGTTTCCCGGCGCAGGTGCCCTTTTTTGGCTATTTCCCAGAACGTCTCAGCCTTATACCTTTTTAAG
>CAZVRN010000013.1:0-5674 GCA_964629485.1 uncultured Thermodesulfobacteriota bacterium
GTAGCTGAGATGGCTGACAAGGTGGCGGTCATGTATACCGGGCGCATCGTGGAGTACGCATCTGTAGAGGACTTGTTTGAACATACTGCCCATCCGTATACCTTGGGGTTACTGCATTCGTTGCCTCCGGCGGACGTGGAGGAATCAAAAGAGCGGCTTGAAACAATCAACGGGATTGTTCCTTCTTTTCTTGACCTGCCTTCAGGCTGTAAATTCAGGGACCGCTGTTCCGAAGCTTTTGAACTTTGCCGGATTGAGGAACCTCCTCTTTACCGTTTAAACAGCAGACATTTAGTGCGGTGTTTTAAGTACAAGGTGTAAAGATATAAAGGCCATCCATGAACCCTCTGCTAGAACTTCATAACGTAACAAAAAGTTTCAAGGTCAAAACGTCTTCTTTTCGCAGAAGCCGGGAGAAGTTAACGGCTGTGGACAGGGTGAATCTGCAAATCCGTTTGGGAGAATGTCTGGGACTGGTAGGCGAATCCGGTTGCGGCAAAAGCACTGTCGCCCGCTTAATCGTTCGCTTGGAAAAGCCCACTGAAGGTCAAATTATCTTTAACGGCCAGGATCTTTCGAGCTTAAGTCATAAAGATGAAATGCGCTTTCGCCAAAAAGTGCAGATGATCTTTCAGGATCCATATTCTTCGCTCAACCCGCGCAAGACTATTGGCAGCATCATTGGGGAATCGTGGCAAATCCATAACCTGGGCAATCGCCGTGAGCGCCGGAGCAAGGTATTGGAACTAATGGAGGAAGTTGGGCTCAGGCCTGAATATTACACCCGCTATCCGCACGAATTTTCCGGTGGCCAGCGACAGAGGGCCGGTATTGCACGGGCTTTGTCTTTAAATCCTGATTTGATTGTGGCTGACGAACCGGTATCTGCCCTTGATGTCTCAATTCAAGCACAAGTCGTCAATTTACTTAAAGATTTGCAGGAAAAATTCAACCTGACCTATCTTTTCATCGCCCATAATCTTGCTTTGGTGCGTCATGTCGCGGATCGAATTGCTGTGATGTATCTGGGCCGACTTGTGGAGGTCGTGCCCAAGGAGCTGTTCGGTAAAGTCGAGCATCATCCATATACGCTGGCCCTGTTAACCTCAATGCCGGCTGCCAGCCCGAGGGCCAGGAGGAAAATTCAGCCGCTTTTGGGTGATGTTCCCAGCCCGATCAACCCACCTTCCGGCTGCACTTTTCATCCTCGTTGTTTGGAGCAAATAGACATATGCCGAAACGTTCCCCCGGAATTAAAAGAGGTCTCACCGCAGCACTTTATTTCATGCCACCGGCGTTAGCCGGGCAGTTGCGATTACTGGTTCATGAACCACTTCCGGACGTGTTGTCTCCTTATACCAAATTCTTTTTATCTTGCAGTTTTCCATATATCTTGTAAAATAAAATTGCTGTGAAAATCAAACGTTCAAAAACCGGATTCGCCTGGTCGCGAGGCGTCTTAATATTTTTATTAACAGTCCTGACTGTCGCTGGCATATTATATGCCCAGGAACCTCCGAAGAAGAAACAAGTCTACGTCGTCCGACTCGAAGGGGTCATCAGTCCGGCCGCAGCGAGTTTTCTTTCCACTTCTATTGAAAAAGCACATAAAGCTGGTGCGCAAGCCCTGCTCATTGAACTCGATACCCCGGGTGGACTGGGGGAATCCATGCGGAAGATGGTCAAAGCCATCATGAACGCACCTCTTCCCGTAATCATTTATGTTTCGCCACCTGGGGCCCAGGCTGCTTCTGCCGGAGTAATGATTACCCTGGCGGCGGACGTTGCGGCCATGGCTCCAGGCACTAACATAGGGGCAGCACACCCGGTTACCGCTGAAGGTAAAGATATCCAGGGCGAAATGGCTAAAAAAGTGCTCAATGATATGGTGGCTCTGATTCAAAGTATTGCCAGACAGCGGGACCGCAATGTCGAATGGGCGGAAAAGGCTGTCAGAGAAAGCGTGTCGGTATCAGCCTTTGAGGCTAAAAAACTCAAGGTAATAGACCTGGTAGCTAAGAGCAGGACAGATTTGCTGAAACAAATTGACGGTATGCAAATTAAAAGGCAGGGGTTGAACACGACTCTTGCAACTGCCGATGCCGAATTGATATACATTAAAGAGAGTATTAGAGATCGGATTCTAAAAGCCCTTGCCAATCCAAATATTGCATACATTCTTATGATGTTGGGCTTGGCCGGCCTTTATTTTGAAATGTCAAATCCAGGGGCTATCTTACCCGGCGTTTTGGGAGGCCTGTTTATCATTTTGGCATTTTACGCTTTTCAGACTCTGCCGGTTAACTACGCCGGGGTTTTGCTTGTCATCCTGGGCATCGTCTTTTTTATTCTGGAAATAAAAATTACTTCATATGGCATGCTGAGTCTCGCCGGTTTGGTAAGCCTTACCCTAGGTTCGCTTATGTTGATTAAAAGTCCGCATGATTATCTGCGGATTTCTTTGAACGTCATTCTTCCTACTGTTGCAGTTGTCGGAGGATTTTTCGTCGTTATCACGGCCTTGGTTGTCAGGGTGCATGCCAGAAGTTCGATTACCGGGCCAAGTGGTCTCGTTGGTTTAAGAGGATCAGTTAAGAAATGGGAGGGCGGCCAAGGCAAGGTTTTTGTTCATGGTGAATGGTGGAAGGCATACAGTGACGACGATCTGACACCAGGAGACGAGATAGAGGTTCTGAGCGTGGATGGTCTCACCCTGAAGGTCAAGAAATTTAATCGTCCAACGGACTGATTTCCTGTTACAAAATTACCATTTTTCACAAAACGTACTTTCCGCAAGTTTGAATATCAATGATGTAAAACAGGTGATCAATAATATGGTAATTCTTGATAATTCTAATGGAAGCTTTTTTTACAGCCGGTTTTGCCGGCCGGGGAGGAAATGATGTATGCTCTGGTTGTTATAGTTGTTCTGGTTATTCTTTTTCTTTCATCCGCTATACGTATTTTGCGCGAGTATGAACGGGGTGTAATCTTTCGGCTGGGCAAAGTACTACCAAGTGCTAAAGGACCCGGCCTGATTATTCTTATTCCGGTTATAGATAAAATGGTGCGAGTTACCTTGCGTTTAGTGGCCATGGATGTCCCGCCTCAGGATGTAATTACCAGGGACAACGTTTCAGTTAAGGTCAATGCCGTGGTTTATTTTCGTGTCATGGACCCGATCAACGCCATTGTTCAGGTTGAAGATTACCTGTTCGCCACTTCGCAATTGTCTCAAACAACACTCAGAAGCGTCTGCGGGCAGGCTGACCTTGACGAACTGCTTAGTCAGCGAGAACAGATTAATTCCAAACTACAGGAGTATCTCGATGAGCACACCGATCCATGGGGCATTAAGGTATCAAATGTTGAAGTAAAACACATAGATTTGCCCGCGGACATGCAGCGCGCAATGGCGAAACAGGCGGAAGCTGAAAGAGAACGGCGCGCCAAGGTAATAAACGCTGAAGGTGAGGCTCAGGCCGCCACAAAATTGGCCGAAGCGGCTACAATAATTCGCAATCATCCCATAGCCCTTCAGCTTCGTTTTTTGCAAACCATGCGAGAGATTTCTTCGGAAAGCAATGCAACAACCATTTTCCCTCTGCCAATTGACCTCTTAAAACCGTTTATTACATGGGGAGCTAAACTAGAAAAAGAGCTGGAAGATTCTAAAAATAAAGAAGAAAAAGCCGAGGAATAATTTTTCATCAAGGTAAAGAAAAAGTCGTTTTTAAGGTAATCATTCATGACATGCTGGTGGTGCTGATTTTTTGCTTGAAAATTGGGCCTCTAGCAGTTATGTTGCCCCATATTTAAGATTGCGAATTGTTTGTAAGGAGTTGTTATGGCAAAAAAAGAAAGAAAGGAAAAAAAAGAAAAACCCCTTGAGAAGATGACCGCCAAGGAGCTTCGTGAATTAGGCCTGACAATGCCTGAACTCAGCGGTGTTCACGGTATGAATAAAGCTGAGCTTATTGCGGCCATTAAAGAAGTGCGGGGTATTGTTGACGAAAAAAAGGAAAAAACCGAAGATGTTCGCCAGATTAAGAAAAAAATAAAAGCACTTAAAGAACAAAAAATCAGGGCTCGGGAAGAAGGGGCAAGCAAGAAAGAGAAGAAGATCCTTCGAAAAAAAATAAATCGGTTGAAGAAAAAAACTCGCCGAGCCGCATAATATGAATTTACCCGGTTATCATCCCTTGCCCCCTTTCTTTATTTTTTAGTATGGAAGGTGAGCATGAAACGAAGAAATGTCCCTCTCCTACTTCTGATTTTGATGCTGCTATTGACTGCTTGTGTGCCGATATCATCTTCTAATCAGCCCCGGTATACTCATGATACAGCGGTCCATAATACAAAAGCTAATGGTCTGAACCTGGAATTACTTGGTTTTACTTGGTTTTATCAAAAGGAATTTGATCAAATCCAGGTTGTCGGTACTGCTCGGAACTTGACCGGAAGGTACCTGCAGGCCTGCCGCATTATCATCAATGCATATGACCAGGACAGAAGGTTTCTCGGACGAAAAGAATCTTTTCTTCGCCCCACTTATCTTCCTCCAGATAAAAAAGCGAAATTTGATTTTTCTTTAGAAGATGGTCATGGCGTCAAGAATCTTCATCTTGAATATTATTTCAAGACGCAATCTTGAAAATATTTAAAAAAAGAAAGTGATATGGCTGAAAATATTAAACTTTACGCGCTCAGCACATGCAGCCACTGTAAAGCGACAAAAAAGCTTTTGGATGAGCACCAAGTAGAATATAGTATTATTGACGTGGACCTTGCTTCAGGGGAGGAGCGGGAAGTCATTTTAGAAGAAATAAAGAAGCTGAATCCACGGTGCAGTTTCCCAACCCTTGTCATTGGCGATCGGGTAATTGTTGGTTTCCACGAGCAAAGGATAAGGGAGGCCTTGGGATTATGACCGAAGTAGAACGATTATATGAAATCCTTAAAAAGACTCAGGAGCCAAAAGGATACCAATTCAATAATGACCGCCAGCGGGTCTATTATTTATTAGAAGGTCTTTTGATCAACAGAAAGAGATACGGTTATATGTGCTGTCCGTGCCGCTTGGCCTTTGCTGATCGAAAAAAGGATGTTGATATCATATGTCCCTGCTCTTACCGGGAGGCTGATGTCTTGGAGTATGGAAGCTGTTATTGTAATCTTTACGTTTCCAAAGAATGGAATGAAGGCAAAATTCCTCATGTATATGTCCCGGAAAGACGCCCGGTGGAGAAAAATCCTTTTTTGAATTAGTAAGTTATATATATTGAGGCAATTTCAGCAGTCGAAAAAGTATTTACCAAACCTAGTTGAAATGCGTTCCTGGTGGAGACCTTTGCAAAATCATTAATTTCGTTGAAATCGCGGAAGGTGAAAATCTGATTCGCAGGAATATTATTAGTATTTCAAGGAACTTAATTCGAGCATAAGAACGAGTTTAGCTAAAGAACAAAGTTCTTAAAAAGTCTTTACTGAGTGGAAACAGATTCAGCCGCCGTCTCTCCGCCGGAAGAGGCCGCCGCTTTTTTTTGTTCCAAGGAAGGCTCCGCTTTATCTGTTTTCGCCGCTTCCTCTTTTTTTTCAATATACACAGGCTGTTTATATTCGGTATTGGAACGAGGGGAGACTGCTTTCAAAGTTCGTTCAGCCGCAGTCTTTT
>CAZVRN010000013.1:5684-13426 GCA_964629485.1 uncultured Thermodesulfobacteriota bacterium
TCAATAACGCGCTGGTTTGTGTCTTCTAAGCGGTTCACTAGAGTACGGATGACCTGCTTGCTGATATCTGGGTAATTTTCTAAAGTTTCCCAAAGCTTTTCACCCGGGAAAACCTTGACAATACTCTTGCCCAAGGAGCGAATGGTTGCGGTTCGCTTGCCGCCCATCAAAGCGCTCATTTCACCAAAGTAGGAGTTCGGTTCAGATATTTCAGCGATCTTTTCATTGCCCTTGATCACTTCAAGGCAACCTTGTATGATTTTATAGAAATTATTATCAGAGTTCCCCTCTCGTATAATGATATCCCCGTTTTCAAACACCTGCTCGTCCGGGTTAAGCAGGTACGCGGGCAGACTTTCTTTTTGCAAAACGGTTTTTTCCAGAGCCTGATCAAGGGTGGTCAGGCCTTGCTTGACCTTGATTAAAGCGTCTTGGCGCAACGTTTTCATACCAGACTTAATAGCTATTTTGCGAAGCTGACTTTCCGGGACTTCAGAAGAAATTGCTTGCGCAATATCTTCATTAATTTCCATGACCTCAAATACGCCAATACGACCCTTATACCCAGTGCCTGAACAATGAGAGCAGCCCTTGCCTTCATATAGATGAAGGCTGGCGAATTCTGATTTATCAAAACCTGCTTCCAAAAGCTTGTTCGCGCTCATTTTAGTAACTGGTACTTTACATTTGGGGCATATTCGCCGCAAAAGCCGCTGGGCGGTGACTAGCGTTAATGAGGAGGCGACGTTAAAGGCGGGAACGCCCATATCGACTAAACGAGTTACCGTTCCAGGAGTGTCATTTGTATGCAGCGTGGAAAAAACCAAGTGACCGGTCATTGCCGCCTCGGTGGCGATAGCACCTGTTTCAATATCACGAATTTCACCAATCATAACTATATCCGGGTCTTGGCGGAGGAAAGCCTTCAGGGCGGCGGCAAAGGTCATCCCCACTTCGTTATTTACATTAACTTGGTTGATTCCTTTGAAATTAAATTCAACCGGGTCTTCAGCAGTTAGAATTTTGACATCTTCTTTGTTTAAAACGCTGAGAGCTGAATAAAGAGTTGTCGTTTTGCCGGAACCGGTTGGTCCGGTGACAAGAACCATACCGTACGGGCGGCTGATGGCCCGCATGAATTTGGCCAGGTCTTCCTGGCTAAAACCCATTTTGGTTAAGTCTACATTCAAACCGCTTTTATCAAGAATACGTAATACGATTGATTCACCAAACAGGGTGGGTAAGCTTGAGACCCTGAAATCAACCTCTTTGCGCGGTCCAACTCTCATTTTGATTCGTCCGTCCTGAGGGATTCTTTTTTCCGTGATATCCAACCCGGCAATTATTTTAAAACGCGCGATGATAGCATTTTTAATCTCAACGGGTAGATTCATCGTTTTGAACAAGGAACCGTCAAGACGGTAGCGAACGTAGAAAGCCTTTTCAAAAGGTTCTATATGTACGTCAGAAATACCATCTTTTATTGCTTTAACCAAAATGCCGTTGACTAGTTTGATAATTGGGGCATCCGAAGCTTGGAACTGGTCAAAATTGTCCTTTTCTGATTCCTCCTCTGTGATAAACTCTTCGGCTACCTCGCCCACGAGATCACCAAAATCCTCCACATCGGAGATGCTCATCTGCTCATTTTCTTCGGAGGTTTCTTGCTGAAAGAAAGACTGGTATTCTTTATCGTCAATTTTGTAATACTTGCGGTAAGCCTCTATAATATCTTTTTCTGCAGCGACTCCAGCCCTGATGGTAACTTTGGTCTGCGTGGTCATATGCTCCACAGCCGCTGAATTAGTTGGTTCGGTCATAGCGACCAGGAGCGTCTTGTCTTTCAAACGTACCGGAAAGGCGAAATATTTTTTCGCCAGTTCGTACGGCATCAAATTAATAACTTTGGGATCAATGGCCTGATCACGGATACTGATGATGGGGTAATTATATTTACGCGAAAGTAAATTCGGGATGGCGTTTTCATCTATTTCCCCATTCCTGAGAAGAACACTGCCAATAAAGCCACCTTCTTTTTTGACGATGGCCATGGCTTCTTCTAACTGCCGGGCCGTGATCTGCCCTTCCTTCTTTAGAATCTCACCAATCTTATACTGGGCTTGATCACCTGTTTGATCGCGAATCGTCCCAACAAAGCTAGATTTTTTCTTAACGACTTCGGCCATTTCATGTCACCTTGTCCGGGAAAAGAGTTATATTCTCTTTTTTGGCCTTTGTTATTTGAAATAAATGCAAATTATACCATAATATTCAGGTAGCTAATATTTTAGTGTAAGGTTTTGTCAATTGCAAGTGCTTATTTCAGGAGCAAGCAACTGTAAATAGAATTAATTCTAATCATAACATATTCTAATCAACTCGCCAAATCTTCTTTCGGGGTTCACAAACTAAGGGAGCGGAATAGACGATTAATTGCGAATTATAGCTAATTTCTTTTTAGAGTGTATTGACAAACCTGGGGGTGACGCCTAAAACTGTTAATTTGGAAATAAATTTTTCGGAATTTTTATTATGCAGGTTAATGAAAGGTTTTCAGTTTGACAATACGATCTCAAACTAAAAGGCTTTATATTGGAGACTTGGCTATAGGTGGTGGAGCACCGGTGGTCGTACAATCCATGACCAACACCGACACTCGGGATATAAAAGCGACTTCTGCCCAGATCGAGCGATTAGTCGGAGTTGGTTGTGAATTAATTCGTGTGGCAGTGCCTGATCATGAAGCCGCTTTAGCCCTGAAAGAGATCAAGGCAAATTCCAGCATACCTCTTGTGGCGGACATACATTTTGACTATCGTCTCGCCTTGACAGCCCTGAAACAGGGTATTGACGGGTTGCGTCTTAATCCGGGCAACATCGAGGAAACTGATAAGGTTAAGAAAATCGCCGCCGAAGCAAAAGCCAGGGGCGTGCCCATTCGTGTTGGAGTAAACGCCGGTTCTTTAAGCAAAGATTTACTTGAAAAATACGGCCGCCCCTCACCCGAAGCCATGGTGGAAAGTGCTCTTAGGGAAATAAAACAGTTGGAAGATGCAGATTTTGACATGATCAAAGTCTCAGTGAAATCATCCGATGTACTTGATACAATAGCGGCTTATCGTCTTATGGCTCAAAAGACGGAATATCCGCTTCATTTGGGAGTGACTGAAACTGGAACTTTAATTGCAGGGACCGTGAAATCCGCTGTTGGCCTCGGCTTTCTGCTGGCGGAGGGATTGGGCGACACCATTCGAGTCTCCTTGACGCGGGATCCGGTCGATGAGGTGCGTGTGGCCTATGAAATTTTGCGAGCCGTTAATTTAAGGCATCGGGGTCCGGAGATTATCTCTTGTCCGACGTGTGGCCGGTGTGAAATTGACCTGTTCAGTTTAGTAGAAGAGGTAGAAAACAGACTGGCTGGCGTGGTTTCTCCCATCAAGGTCGCGGTCATGGGTTGTGTGGTGAATGGTCCGGGGGAGGCCAAGTCAGCTCAAGTCGGGGTGGCTGGAGGACGCGGACAGGGCGTGCTTTTTAAAGACGGTCAAATGATTTCTAAAATACCCGAAAACAAGTTGGCTGATGTACTCGTAAATGAGGTGAATCGCCTTGTAAAAAAGGAAATGTAAATGCGACGATCAAGATTGTTTCTACCAACACTTAGAGAAGAGCCGGCTGAAGCTGAAGTGGTTAGTCATAAACTTTTAATCCGTGCCGGGTTTATCAGGAAACTGGCTACCGGTATTTTTTCTTATCTCCCCTTAGGTCTCATGACACTTCGCAAGTTTGAAAACATAGTTCGCGAAGAAATGGTCCGCGCCGGAGCCCAGGAGGTTCTCCTGCCTTCCGTACAACCGGCCGAAGTTTGGATTGAATCAGGGCGATGGGACCAATATGGAAAATTGCTGCTTCGTTTTAAAGACAGACATGATAATGATTACTGTTTGGGGCCGACTCATGAAGAGGTCATCACGGATTTGATACGGAAAGAAGTTCGCTCTTACAGAGATCTCCCGTTGAACCTTTTTCAAATCCAAACCAAATTTCGAGATGAGATTCGGCCCCGGTTCGGTCTAATGCGGGGTCGGGAGTTCGGGATGAAGGATGCCTACAGTTTTGATATCGACGAAGCTGGGGCTGAAAGAAGTTACCAGGCAATGTTTGATGCTTACAATCGAATTTTCAAGCGTTGCGGTCTTCGTTTCTCCGCAGTTGAAGCTGACAGTGGAGATATCGGCGGCAGTTTTTCACATGAATTCATGGTGTTAGCTGACACCGGTGAGGACGCGATTGTCACCTGTACATCCTGTGATTATGCCGCTAACACCGAAAAGGCGGAGCTGGCGCCTCCGCAGGAATTACCCCCTCTCTCTTCAAATGCACCGCCAATTAAAAAAGTGTTGACCCAAAATATCCGAACCGTGGAAGAGGTGACCCATTTTTTGGATATAGAGCCGAAAGACCTTATTAAAACACTTATTTATAATAGCCAACAGGGTTCGCCCGTGGCGGTCCTGATAAGAGGTGACCATGAACTTAATGAGATAAAACTGCGAAATGTTTTGAACGATCCCACGCTGGAGATGGCTGACCCAGCTCTTATTCAAAATGTCAGCGGTGCGCCGGTCGGCTTTAGCGGGCCCATCGGCCTCAAAAACGCCCGCATCCTGGCTGATTTCGCCGTCCAGGGTATGACAGCGGCTGTCGTCGGGGCCAACGAGGCAGACTATCACTTTACAGGTGTAGTCCCAGGGCGAGATTTTATCGTGACCAAATACTATGATCTCCGTATTGCTCAGGCCGGCGATGCCTGCCCGCGTTGCGGTAAAGAATTAGAAATTAAACGCGGTATTGAGGTAGGTCATGTATTTAAACTGGACACAAAATATTCCAAACCCATGAACGCAACCTACCTTGATCCCAACGGCCAGACCAAACTGATTGTTATGGGTTGCTATGGAATTGGTATAGGAAGATCAATCGCCGCGGCCATTGAACAAAATCATGACAAAGACGGCATCATCTGGCCCATGCCCCTGGCTCCTTTTCAGGCGATCATCCTGCCGCTTCAAATTCAGGACGAAAGAGTTCGTCAAGCGGCAGAAAACCTTTACCATAGCCTTAAAGATCTGGGGGTAGAAACTTTGCTTGACGATCGAAAAGAACGGGCAGGCATAAAGTTCAAAGACGCCGATCTGGTGGGTATACCCTTGCGGTTGGCCATAAGCCAGCGGACACTTGCTAAAAACGAGATTGAATTTAAGAAGCGCGCCGACAAGGAGGTGCATTTCTTCAAGCTCGCTGAAGCACCTCAAAAAATTAAAGAGATCAGGGATGATCTCCTAAACGGCAGCGATAACAGGTAAAAAGAACATTGCGCCGTCTTTCTGAAATATTGGATCAGGTCGCGGAATATCATCCGAATGCGGACCTGGCCTTGATTGAAAAAGCTTACGTCTTTACAGCCAAAGTGCACCAGGGACAGGTTCGTCTTTCAGGTGAACCTTATTTGTCACATCCGCTGGAGGTGGCCGGGTTACTGGCAGATATGAAACTGGATGTACCCTCAATAGTAGCTGGATTCCTCCACGATACCATCGAAGATACCGAAACCACTTTAGATGATATCAAAAATTTATTTGGCCCGGAAATCGCCAATATCGTGGACGGCGAGACCACTATAAGTAAGATTAATTTCTCTTCGCGTGCCGAACATCAAGCAGAGAATATCCGGAAAATGATACTCGCCATGGCCACTGATATTCGGGTTTTGCTGGTCAAACTTGCCGACCGCCTCCATAACATGCGCACCCTCGGTTATCTGCCTCAAGATAGACAAATAGCTATTGCACAGGAAACACTCGATATTTACGCCCCTTTGGCTTCCAGACTTGGAATTCATAAGATTCAGTCTGAATTAGAAGATCTCTCCTTGTTTTTTCTAGAACCTGAAATCTACGAGGAGGTCCTTTCCAGCATTACCAGACAGCGAGGAGAGAGGGAACGATATATCCGGGAATTTATTGATTTAATTCAGCCCAAGATGAAGGAGTTTAATATATCATGCCAAATTGAGGGTCGGCCGAAACACATTTACAGTATCTATAAAAAAATGCAGCAACAGAACCTGACTATTAATCAAGTTTATGATATTATCGCCTGCCGGATTATTGTCAATTCCGTCAAAGATTGTTATGCAGCCTTGGGTGTTATTCATTCTTTGCTCAAACCTATTCCCGGAAGATTCAAGGATTATATTTCTTTGCCAAAGGAGAACGGCTATCAGTCACTGCATACAACGGTCATCAGTTCTCATGGCGAGCGCATGGAAGTTCAAATTCGGACTAAGGAAATGCATTTATATGCTGAAAACGGGATAGCTTCTCATTGGCGATATAAGGGTGACGGGCAAATCGGCGATGAAGAGAGCGAACGTTTTGAATGGCTCAGATCTCTTCTTAAATGGATAAAAGACCTCAAAGACCCTACGGACTTTTTAACCAGCCTGAAGGAAGACCTTTTTCCGAATGAAGTATATGTTTTTACACCTGATGGAGATGTTAAGGAACTACCCAAAGGCGCCACCCCCGTGGACTTCGCTTATTCTGTGCATACCGAAGTCGGTCACCGTTGCACCGGGGCTAAGGTGAATGGTCTAATTGTTCCGCTTAAATATCAACTCCAAAATGGCGATACCGTAGAAATCCTGACATCAAAACGTCACGTCCCCAGCAAGGACTGGCTCAATTTTGTCGCTACCCCCAAGGCCCGTAATCGCATCCGCCAGTGGTTTAAAATAGAAGAGCGAACCCGTTCTGTTTCACTCGGCCGCGAGATGCTTGAAAAATCTTTTCGACGTCACGATTTGAATTTAAATCAACTATTGAAAGCTGAAGAATTAGATCGAGTGGCAAAGGAGTTTTCTTTAAACGGATATGAAGATCTCTTGGCAGCCGTCGGTTTCGGCAAAATTACGGCCAACCAGGTGGTAAGTAAGTTCAGACCGCTTGAAGAAAAATCGCATTCACTCATGGGCCGGGTGGTCAAAGCCATTCGTAAAAAGCCTCGCGAAGGGATCAAGGTACACGGTGTGGATGATATTTTAGTTCGGTTCGCAGGCTGTTGCAATCCGCTCCCCGGGGAAGATATTATTGGGTATGTTTCCCGCGGCCGTGGAGTCACCGTTCACTCAGCGAATTGTAAGAATATGAAACAGATTGATTCTCAAAGGCGGATCGAAGTAGAATGGGACCTGGAAAATACCGATAATACGGTGACCTATCCGGTTCATATCCGGGTGATTAACAGAGAAAAAAAGGGTGGTTTAGCTGAACTGAGCGGAGCAATCGCAGAGGAAAACGCCAATATTACAGAAGCCAAGGTCGAAATCACTCCAGACAAGAGAGGGATTTCTGATTTCACGATTCATGTCAAGGATAAAGAGCACCTTCGACGGGTTATGCAACGGTTGAAAAATTTAAAAAATGTTAAAAGTGTCAGCCGGCTACGTTAAATATTGAGTCCTCTTTGTTATAATCTTCCCTTCAAATTCAAATTAAAACATCAATTGCTGGCCGATGTATGTCTGCCAATCTGCGGCGGACTTCAGAAAATTTATATTGTTTGGTCCGAGAACTTTATGTGCATTGGATGATAGTTCCGCGCTCTCTTTTAGTCGATAGATATCATCGTATAGGCCGGACTGGAAAAGTTCCATGGCCAGTTTACGCAGTTGATTGCCAAAA
>CAZVRN010000013.1:13436-17629 GCA_964629485.1 uncultured Thermodesulfobacteriota bacterium
GTTACCAGCTTCGACCAATAAGTAAGCAGGCCGGGAGCGGCAGATGCTGTTACGTGATGAATTTCTTCGTCGCTGGGGGCGTCTGGTTTCAAGCTCAGACCCTGGAAGCCCGCTGCCATTGCGTCTGCCGCGTCCGCAATCATGGACTTGCGAGTATAAGCCACTGCCGCGGCTGATGGAAAGTCATCTAAAGCTGCCGCTTTGTTTTTAAGGCCGTAATTAATGTTCTGACCGGTAGCCCTGAATACCTTGGAAAAAAGGTGGCGCCAGGCGTCGGTTAAGTGAAACATACGTTTTAAAAACTCATTAATTTTATCCTGTGAGTATGTTTCAAGGCCTTCATAAACCGAATCAAGGGATATAACCGTGCTAATTTCAGCGATAAGTGTTTCTTTGGGTGGAACGCCGGTAGCGGGCAAGTCCGGGTCACGGCCATATAAATCCAAGATAAAAAGGGCAGGGTACCGTGAACCTATTTCCTGCCGTGTCTCGGCATAGGTTGACCCAAGAATAAAATCAATACCTTGAGCTGCTGGCACTATATTTTTTTTGAAAACTTCCAACTCAAAGCCAGAATCATCAATAAAGCAAAATAACGGTCTCATAAATCTTCCCCTTTCAAACATCTCTAAATGCATAGAGTTTAGCCCATGAGCATACTAACCAATAGGCTACGCAGCGTCAAATAAATCCTAGTTGGGTTATGGGATTATTCTATGTTATATATAAAAAAAGTTTTGGAGAAAAATAGAGTAATGCTTTTTTTGCGAGCACATTGATAATTTAAAAGATGTGAGGGGAGATAATGTTTCATATAGCCGATTTTGATGCGGTCAGGCGTGGTGAAGTAGTGGATGTATATTTCACGCGAACCAAGCAGATTCTAAAGGCCAAAGGAATTGATGCCCGGGTCAAAGCAGAGTTTATGTGTAAGGGCCTGCCACAAGGATGGAATTGGGCTGTGCTGTCCGGTCTTGAAGAGGTCTTTAGTTTAATTGCTGATCTCGACATCAAGGTGCGTGCTATGCCGGAGGGGACTTTTTTTCACCCTTTTGAACCGGTTATGGAGATCGAAGGCCGATATTTGGACTTCGGCTTTCTTGAAACAGCTATCCTGGGTTTGATTTGTCAGGCGTCCGGTGTAACGACCATGGCCGCGCGGTGCAAAAAAGCCGCGGGGAATAAAACTCTTTTCAGCTTCGGGGCCAGGCGAATGCATCCGGCGCTGGCGCCGATGCTGGAACGAAACGCCTGGATAGGTGGTTGTGATGGAGTGGCCGTGGGAATGGGCGCGGCCCTCGTGGGTCAGGAACCTGTGGGGACCATGCCTCACGCCCTGATTTTAATCATGGGAGACACTGTATCTGCAACAAAAGCCTTTGATGAAGTCATTGATCCGGCGGTGCGGCGAATTAGCCTGGTGGATACCTTTCAGGATGAAAAATTTGAGGCACTTCGGGTTGCAGAAGCCATGGGAGACCGCCTTTGGGGAATAAGGCTTGATACCCCGGCTTCGCGAAGAGGAAACATGGTCAAAATCATTGAGGAGGTGCGCTGGGAACTGGACCTGGCCGGATATCATGACGTTAAAATCACGGTCAGCGGTGGATTAACTGAAGAGAGCATAGCTGCTTTGGCTCCGCTTGTAGACGCTTTCGGTGTTGGAACAACTATTTCCAACGCACCGGTTATTGATTTTTCCATGGATTTGGTAGAGGTCAACGGCCGTCCTATAGCCAAGAGAGGTAAAAGGGCTGGCAGCAAAAAAGTAATGCGTTGCTCGCATTGTTTCAGAGATCAAGTGATTCCACGGGGGGCGGAACCTGAACCATGCCCCTGCGGAAACGGGGAATGGCAGCCGCTTCTGATCTCCGGCTCAGCGATATCCCGCAGCCCGGAAACTATACGAAATCATGTCCTGGATCAACTTCAGCATTTTTCTTTGAACCTGCGGGGAAGCGCTTCAGATCCGTGTAATTAAAACTGGCTTTTCGAGATAACAACGTCTCAAGTCTATACCCGCAGCTTCTTTGTTTTGCTTGATTTATCAATCCATGGTTGATAAGATGCGTAAACTAAGCAGCCCAGTTATGCAAGGGATTTTTTAAATGATTTTAAAATACCTGCCTGTCGGCCCTCTGATGAGCAATTGTTATATTCTGGGAGATGAAAAATCAGGCCAGGGAGTAGTGATTGATCCAGGCGGCGATGCGGAAAGTATAGCGCAGATATTGACTCAAAATAACTTAATTCTGACTTCGATCATAAATACTCACGGGCATTGGGATCACACCGGAGATAATGTCACTTTGAAAAGGCTCGCCGGCGGGCGAATTTTAATCCACAAGGCTGACAGTAATCAGGGATTCGTCCCGGACGCATATTTGGCTGAAGGAAATAAGGTTCAGTTTGGCACGCATGAACTTGAAGTCTTGGAAACGCCCGGTCATTCTCCGGGAAGTATCAGCTTATATTTACCTGAGGCTGAACTGGTTTTTGTCGGAGACCTGCTTTTTGCGGGCTCAGTAGGCAGGACAGATATAGCCGGAGGGTCTTTTAACGTCTTACTTAAGTCAATAAAAGATAAAATTTTCCCCATGCCTGACCAAACTAGAGTATTACCAGGGCATGGTCCCATGACCACGGTGGGGCAGGAAAAACAATTTAATCCTTTCCTAAGGGGGATACAAGAATGAGGAAATACATTCGAATTTGGCTGCTCGCGCTTGGCTTTGCGGTGATTCTGCTGGTAAACGGATGTCAGAGTTCAAACAACCTTAAATATACTCCTAAAAAGGAAGAGCTAAGTCCGGTAACTGTGGAAACCGGATCATATCGTGATTTTGAAGACATACAAATACCGAGCGAATTTGTTTTGGATGAAGGTAAATCGTACCTTTACCAGGCAGAATCCATCAAGACCGGAGTTTTATCTTTTACAACCTCCAAACCAGCCGGAGAGGTAATTTCTTTTTTCAGAAAAAACATGCCCCTGGATAACTGGACTCCTATAAGCCTTTTTAAGTTTCGTAAAAGTATCATGCTTTATCATAAGACCAGTAAAAATTGTTTGATCATCATCGAAAATTCTGATGACGAGCCGGCTAAAACGAATGTTGAAATCTGGGTTTCTCCTCAAGGCGTGGACAAGAAACATAATTCTTTGTTAAAAAAAGTTTTAAATAAATAGAGGAGGCAAACAGTGAGCAAATTCACCATGAAAGTTATCATAGCGATGGTTTTTACTGGTCTGTCTTTTTTCCAAATTTCAGGCTGTTCATATTTCCAGAAAAAGATTGAACCGGCCGAGGTAGCGACTTCAACAGTTAAGTATTACAATTTTGAGGACATCAAGGTCCCTTCCGAACTGAAATTGAATGAGCGCCGATCTTTCATTCACGATATGGCCGGATTTAAAGCCGGGACTTTGTATTTCTCCGGCTATGTGTCAAGCGATTCTCTTGTTGATTTTTTTAAAGATACAATGGTCAAAGACGGCTGGAAATTGAAAAGCATATTTCGTTACCCCAAGGTGCTAGAGCTATTTGAAAAACCGAAAAAAATCTGCATTATCATCATAAAGGAAGAATTGCTTACCACCAAAGTTGAAATTTGGGTTTCCCCTCTGCGCTGAGGGATGCAGGCCGAAGGAAAGGTCCGCATGAGTATTTTGGAACAAAAACATGTTGTCTTAGCCGTAACCGGAGGTATCGCAGCCTATAAATCCGCAGAACTGGCCAGGCTATTTATAACCGGGGGCGCTTTGGTCAGGGTTGTTATGACGAAAGCGGCCTGTCAATTTATTACCCCTTTAACTTTCCAAGCGTTAACCCGCGCTCCTGTAGCCACGGACCTCTGGGAATCTGAAGGCTCAGTTGAAATAAATCACATTTCCTTGGCCGACTGGGCTGACGTGGTGGTTATCGCACCAGCTACCGCCAATATTATAGGAAAAATGTCAAGCGGCATCGCAGATGATTTCTTGTCTACCTTTCTTCTGGCCGTGGGCGCCCCGGTCGTTATCTGCCCGGCGATGAACGTTAATATGTATCATAACCCGATTGTACAAGAAAACTTAAACAAGCTGAGGTCTCTGAATCATAGAGTGGTTGATCCGGGCTATGGGGAATTGGCCTGCGGGACTGAGGGACAAGGACGCCTGGCTGAACTCGATCACATTGTGGAAGAAACCA
>CAZVRN010000014.1:0-17195 GCA_964629485.1 uncultured Thermodesulfobacteriota bacterium
AAGGCTATCTCAATTACCTAACCTTCATGTTACCCATGTTTGAGATTACGACAGGCCATGAAAATTGTGTTAGCAAAATAAAAATGTCCCTTTCTTGGAGTGAAGAGTTAATGATTGGCCGCAGCGGGTGCGGTCACCCCCAAATGGTCCTTGATCTGCGGTGCCTCGGGACCCCGTAGACGAAATTAGCAACCATATAAAAAGGCAGCTCCCGAAAGGGACGCCGCTGTTTTCTGAAACGGCCGATAGAATTTCTTATGGAATAAAACTCTTTCGTAAAATTTTCATACGCCCGCTCCAGCACCTCGGGCTCCATTTTCTGGGGCCTCACAATGAGGCGGTAGCCATTATAATTCAAGTAATTGTTGTCCAGGAGCCGTCCCTCTGCCACTGCCTTATGGTGGTAAGAAGTACCAGGATAGGGGATCATAAGATTAACCGCCACACTGCATATGGCGCTGTGGTTTAGAAAATCCAGTGTTTGTCTAAATGTCTCAGGGTCGTCCGCATCAAGCCCGAAGATCAAACCTCCCACGACAAAGATTCCGTTCCGGTCAAGAGTCGCTATCTGGTCCTTATATCTTTCGACATGATTGAATGACTTGGCCACGGAATCAAGACTGGCTGTATTTATGCTTTCGAGGCCGGTGAATACACCCCGGCATCCGGCCTTGGCGGCAAGCCTCACAAGATCCTCGTCTTCCGCGGCGCTCAGCTGCATCTGAAAATACAGGCGTTTTTGCAAGGGAGCAAGCGCTCTGAAAAGTTCTTTGGCGTTTTCAGGATCGGCTGTCAGGTTGTCGTCCATGAAAAAAATGTTGTTTTTATCCGCCCGCTTGATTTCGGCGACAACATGGGCAATGGGACGCTTACGGTAGACAGGGTGAATATACCGGTTGAAACAGAAGGAACAATGATTCGGGCACCCCCGTGTCGCCTCGACCGGATAAACAGGGAGATACTGGCTGGAACGCAGTAAATCAAGACGCGGAGGTTTCAGTTCGGCCAAGTCCGGCGGCGAGTCGTTAAAATACTTTTTCTTGAGGCAGCCTCCTTCTGCATCCAGCAGAAGCCTTTCCCAGGCCCCACCCTCGGCTTCTCCGGTCAGAACGGTGTCAAAATGCTTGAGCACTTCATCCGGTATAGCCGTGGTATGCGTGCCCCCGGCCACGGTTATCAGACCGTGCTTTTTGGCCTCGCGGGCGATTTTATAGGCCAGGGGCGCGTTGCAGCAGGTAAATGTGACGCCCACCAGGTCCACCCCCCGCGGCGGAATTTTAATGCTTTCCACCCGGCCGTCGATAATGCGCACCCGATGTCTACTCGGCGTTGCGCTGGCTAAGCAGGGCAGGGTCAGAGTCCTGAAGCCGGTGAAGGGCAGGAGGCGGGGCTGGGCGTCTATGAGCAAGATATTAAGGCCGCGGCTTCGAGGTGTATGCCTCGAAACGACCGGACTGCTTTTTTTAATAGAATTATATGAAGGAAATTCTGAAAAGGCCTTCTTGGCCCAAGCCTCCCGCCGGCCGATAAGGGACAACAGCAGGGGCGCTATGTAATCGCGCCAGGAGCAGTATATGTCCGCCAGACAGACGATCCAGCTTTCAGCGTATTTTGGCGGGACAAGGGTTAAAGGCCACATATGCTTCTTAATTATGTCTTGTTCCATATCGGTCAGCTCAATCGCCTGCGACGCATTTCGGAGGGCGATGGCCGGATGCCTGAAGCCGTGCCATCTCGGGCCCTCCCGAAGCCAGTCATAATGGAAGAGGTCATGGAGCAACGCCCCCCTGGCCGCGGCCTGGCAGTTCAGATTAAAATATTTTGAGATTTTGAAAGAGAGCCATGACACGTCCAGGACATGGTTGAGACGTGTTTTCCCAAAGTGGTGGTTGCAATCTTTGAGCTTGATTATGCTGGGGTGAGCCATGAGCGGGGCCACGATTGACACAAACTCCCTTTTGAGGCCTTCATCGGCCCCGGCCTTGCTGTTTCGCCTTCCTATTTTTTGTAGGGTGTTTAAGGTGAAATCAAAGACCATGGCTGAACTGACGATGACCAAGAGCATGTCTCCGGCTGGCCCTGTTTGACTGATAAACGACTTCCCCCGGGGAATGAAGTATGGGAATGAAAAGTCGGCTGCCAGGGCCAGGAGTGTCCAATAAATAGAGAAAAGCAAGCAGACGTGACCGCCTATGTTATACCGGTGGTCCGAGTAATCCCAGTATCGGGTTTGAAACAGGGTTTTGTAAGCGAAGCCGGTGAAATATTCAAGGCTGCTTAAGGTGAAAAAAAAGAAGATTGCTCGAACCGGCAAGCCGTAGGGCTTGAGGAGTGTATGCCCGGCCAGGATAATCAGGGTGCCGAAGCCGTAGATGGGCAGATACGGCCCTTTCAGTGCTCCGGGGTTCACCAATCGCCCGGATTTTACCGAGCGATAAAGAACTTCAAGAATCCATCCGAAGATCGAACTTAAAACGAAGAGGTAAATCAGGTCCATTTTTTTCTCCTGCCTTTACGCGGTCGTGAATTTTAATGTAAGAACAATTCAGTTAATTATTCGAATATTTCCCCAAAAAAATTTAGCCTTTTAAAACACCATAAAAAAACACGTCCAGTATGGCGTTATAGTCCGACATGCTCAATCGCCTGTCCTGATACAATAAAATTGTGCGCTCCAGGCTTCTCACACTGGCGATGATTATCATGGCGATCAGTTCAGGATTTAAAACCTTAAAGACATTTTTCCGGGAACCTTCTTCAAGGATATCCTTTACCAGCGCTTTTTCCTCTTTAAAAAAATTTTGGCGTTCTTTTTCAATCAGCGGCAAAGGCTCTTGGGTCGAAATTCTGATCAGGTTGTCTAGATTAACCAGCTCCTTAAAATATTCCAGTTTGGTAATTACATAAGCACGCAACTTTTTCTGGGGTGATCTATACCGGTCAACTTCCTGTTTGAGGCGGTTGATCATTATCTGGCCCTCGTGTCTGATCACAGCCTGAAATAACTCCTCTTTACTTTTAAAGTAATAATAAAGAGAGGTTTTAACGAGTCCCACGGCCTTCGCGATGTCATCCATAGAGGTTTTCTTCAGGCCGTAACGCGCGAATAAAATTCGGGCCTCTTTCAATATTTCCAAGCGACGCTGCTTTTTTGTCTCCGCTTCAGTCAATTTTTATCACGATCTCTGCTCGTCAGTCTCTTAACTGTTAATTCATTATGAATCACCGTTGACGGCCACGATCTTATCTCTGGTGATACCCTTGAGCATTACTCGAACGAATTCTTCAATAAATTGATTCGGCGCGACTTGCGGGCCAAAAAAATCCGGCGACATTTCTATACCGCGGATTGAGGCTACAACGGTCTGGGCGAGAACTTTGGGATTGGTGATGTTAAAACGCCCTTCACGTTGTCCCTCAATGAAGATTTCCTCTATCAGGTCCGTCTCTTTGTGAATAACTTCCTGTCTCAATTCGGCTATCAGCGCTTCTTGACCTCGTGGAGGCTGAGCGAAGAGGTCCTTAAGAAGGGGAAAAGAGCGCCATTCGACCAAGTGGGTCGCAATAGTTTTTTTTAGTCGTTCCTCGGCGATACTGATATTATTCCTGACCTGGACCAGTTTGCTAAACCACTCTTTCATTTCCTCCCTGATGACATTTATGAAGATATCTTCCTTGCCGTTGAAATAGTGGTAAAGGCTGGCCTTGGTCAGGTTCAAAGCCTTGGCGATATCCCCAAGAGAAGTCTTGTTGAATCCGTACTCCGTGAATAATTTTTTTGCGCTTTCAATAATTAAATTGCTTCTCGACGTGCCCCCCAAAGTCATAACTTCCTCCGGATTTGGGATCAGGCCTGCCTGCCGCACTCTAAACCACAGGTCTTTATTTCCGTTCGAACAAAACGTTAAAATTTATTATAAACTTCACCGGGAACATTGTCAATTCTAAAAAATTGTTATTAGCAACAAATAAATTGTCCGGCGGAATCTGTAGGCTGAGACCTTCAAAACTCAGGCAATTGTCATTGCTTACCGCCCGTGTATAGTGCTCACAGAGAGTGTCGTCAAGGTCGCCGCCGGCCCAGGGCACAAAGACATCTCCGGCTTCCGGCGGCGCGATCGCAAATTCTTCATTACAGGCCGGCAGGGATATCGAGGCCGACGTACCTCTCAGCGAAGAAGAGGCCGCTGAAGAAAAAGTTTATACCGACGAAGACCAGGAGTGATTTTTTCTCGTTCCAGGCTTTTGCCCTGGAACGATGTAATGCCTTGAGTTTTGTAAATTGGGTGAAACGAAGCGAAACTCAATAATTATTCTCTATTAATCAAGCTTCTGTTCAATGACCGTCCCGCATTTTTTCAACAATGCGGTTATTTTCGTCCACGAAAACAATGTCCGGTTTGATCTCCCGCGCTTCTTCCTCACTGCAGGCGGCATAACTGACTATAATGACCAGGTCTCCCCGCGTCCCCCTGCGTGCGGCGGCCCCGTTCAGGCAGACCTGGCCTGAATTGGGCGCGCCCTCAATGACGTATGTCTCAAAGCGTTCGCCATTGGTAACGTTTAGGACATGGATCTTCTCAAAAGGCAGCAGGTTGGCTGCATCCATGAGTTCCTTATCCAGGGTCAGACTGCCTTCATAATTAAGATTCGCTTCGGTTACCGTGGCCCGATGAACCTTTGATTTGAGCATGATTCTCTGCATAACAATTCTTCCAAAAACAGTTTCAGGCTTTAATCAGCCGTGATTATCGCGTTGTCGATCAGCCTGGGTTTCCCCACCACCGCGGCCAGCGCCAAGAGGGCTTTGTCTTCTACGGCCTCGACGTCTTCTAAAGTCTCCGGGTCAACCAGGACGGCGTAATGAAGTTGAGTGTGAGGTTTATCCTCGATATGTTTTTTAACAGCCGCCAGGATTTCAGCCGCGTTTCTTTTCCCTTGCCGAACCATTTTCTGGGCCAGTTTCAGCGACTCGAACAAAGAGAGAGCGCTCTTTCGTTCCTCCGGCCGGAGATGAACATTGCGTGAACTCATGGCCAGGCCGTCCGCCTCCCTGACGGTTGGCCTGCCTACAACCTCCACGTCCATATTCAGGTCTTTTACCATGCGCTGAATTACGACCAACTGCTGGTAGTCTTTCTGGCCGAATACCGCCAGGTGCGGCCTGACGATATTGAACAGCTTGGCCACCACCGTTGTTACGCCCCTGAAATGCGTGGGCCGGTCAAGCCCGCAAAGACGTTGCGTCAACTGCGTCACTTCGACATATGTCTGGAAACCGTCCGGGTATATCTGCTCCGGAGTCGGCTTGAAGACCAGGTCCACCGGGATGGGCCGCATCAAGTCAAGATCACGGTCCAGATCCTGCGGATATGTGCTAAAATCTTCAGTGGGGCCAAATTGTGTGGGATTAACAAAGATGCTGACTACGAGTTGGTCGCAGTGAGGCCGGGCATATTCCATCAGGCTCAGATGTCCCTGATGAAGATAACCCATGGTTGGTACGAATCCGATCTTAAGACCTTCGGCCCGCTTCCGGCGGGCCCATGTCTTCATTTTTTCTGTTTCTTTAATCAGCTCCATCTTTCGCTCCAGGCTATTGTCCCGGGCCCTGTATTTCTACCCTTTTCTCCTGCCGCAGTCTCAGACGGGCTTACAAGCCCTGCCCTGACCGCTGGCCGGCAAACACCTTTCAATCAATCCTGAGGCTTGGTCGCTATGCGCGGCCCGGCCGGCAAGTACCTTTAACTTTCAACTCCCGGCCATTTTATGCCGCCCAACCCTCAGAGTCGATCCTTTCTTGGTATATTATACCTTTTTTGTCAAGCCTTGCAACACGTTTTTGTAGCTGGTGCGCTAGCACATGATATGACCCTGTTATGTAACAGAAATGTCCGCCTTAAGTCGCTGGCCGGACATTTTACTTGTCAAGACAAACCGGATATTATACCGTCTGGTAACAAAGACCTCGTCAACCTGACCATTTCTGTCGGGCACCTGTTTAAAAACGAGCCCTATTCTCCTGACATCTTCGAAATAATTTGTAAAAATATTGGGTTCAGGCAATTGACAAAAATAGAAGATCATATTACTTATAGTGGTTCTTTGTGTGAAGCCGGAACAGCGGCTCGGAGCTGATTTAAAGATGAGTATCAAGGCAATCAGGGGGTTCAAGGATATCCTGCCCGACGAGGTCGGGTGGTGGCAGAAGGTCGAGGCGGCTGCGGTCCGGCTCCTCAGGAATTATGGATTCAAGGAACTGCGCATTCCCGTGGTGGAACGGACCGAACTTTTCGCGCGTTCAATCGGGAAGGAGACTGATATCGTTGAAAAAGAGATGTACTCCTTCACCGACAGAAGAGGAGAGTCCCTGTCGCTCAGGCCCGAAGCCACGGCCGGCGTGGTCCGGGCCGTGGTTGAACATAACCTGGCCGCTGGCGGCCGGGCCCTGAAGTTTTATTCATTTGGCCCCATGTTTCGGTATGAGCGGCCGCAAAAGGGACGGCAGAGGCAGTTCCATCAGTTCAACGTGGAAACGTTCAACGTGGCTGAACCGTTGATAGACGCGGAAGTAATTATCCTCCTTTCTGAATTTTTATCCGAGGTTGGTCTTAAGGACGTGGAAATGCACGTCAACAGCCTCGGCTGTCCGGATTGCCGGCCGGGATATAAGCAGGACTTGAAAACTTTTCTTAAGGATCGTCTTGAGGCCCTCTGCCCGGACTGCCAGCGCCGCTACGAAACCAACCCCTTAAGGGTTCTTGACTGCAAGGTTGAGAGCTGTATAAGGGCGGTCGAGGAAGCGCCTTTGCTGCTCGACAGGCTCTGCCCGGCCTGCCAGGAGCACTTCGCCGCTGTGAAGAAGGCCGTTTTATCCGCCGGACTGGCCATCACGGTTGCGCCGCGGCTTGTGCGCGGCCTGGATTACTACACCCGGACCGTGTTCGAGGCCCAGACCGGAGGCTTGGGGGCCCAGAACGCCGTGGGCGGAGGAGGACGTTACGATAACCTTGTCAAAAGCCTGGGCGGGCCGGATATCCCGGCTGTTGGATTCGCCCTTGGCCTGGAGAGGCTGATCATGCTTCTTTCTGAGAAGCAGAAGCTTGACCAGCCGGGGCCTGATCTGTTTGTGGCCGCGCTGGACCCGGCGGCCCAGGAAGCGGCCTTTAAATTGGTCCAGGCCTTGAGGCGGGAGGGCCTGTATGCGGAGATGGGTTATAAACCGGCCAGCCTCAAAAGCCAGATGCGGCTGGCCAATAAAATGGGGGCGGCCAGGGTTTTGATCCTGGGCCCTGATGAACTTGAGCGCGGTGTCGGCGTGCTGAGAGATATGATCAGGAGCAGGCAGCGGGATTTATCACTGGATACAGCGGTTTCCGAACTGAAAGACCTGCTTTTAAAAGGAGAATCGATTTGATTGAATCAATGGCGGGCCTGAAACGGACCCATTATTGCGCCGACCTGGACGAAACCCATATCGGCCGGGAAGTGGTGCTTATGGGCTGGGTCCAGCGGCGGCGGGATCATGGCGGGCTGGTCTTCATTGACCTTAGAGACAGAACCGGCTTGATCCAGACGGTCTTTAATCCCCAGGAAGACCCGGTAACCCACCAGCGTTCTCATACGGTCCGCAGCGAGTATGTTATCGCCGTGAAAGGCCGGGTTCGTCCCCGGCCCGATGATATGATCAATGAAAAATTGAAAACCGGGCGTATCGAGGTTTTCATTTATCACCTGCGCATCCTTAACACCGCTGAGACACCGCCTTTTCAGATCGAGGATAATATTGACGTTTCAGAAGCCATACGGCTCAAGTACCGCTACCTGGACCTCAGGCGTCCCGCCGTGCAGCACAACCTTATCCTGAGGCATAAAGCGTATCAGGTTACGCGGAACTTCTTTGATAAAGAAGGCTTTATCGAGATCGAAACGCCGGTTCTGACCAAGTCCACGCCGGAAGGAGCGCGCGACTTTCTGGTTCCCTCGCGAGTCAACCGCGGCCGCTTTTACGCCCTGCCTCAGTCTCCGCAGCTTTTCAAACAGCTCCTCATGGTTTCCGGGTTCGACCGCTATTTCCAGATTGTCAAGTGCTACCGGGATGAGGACTTCAGGGCCGACCGCCAGATGGAGTTCACCCAGATAGACGTGGAGATGTCTTTCGTAGACGAGGAGACGATCTATGACCTGACCGAGCGCCTCATGGCCACGCTGTTCAAAAAATTGCTGGACATCGAAATTCCGCGTCCGTTCAGGCGGCTGACTTATGCCGAAGCCACGGACCGCTACGGGCTGGATAAGCCTGACTTGCGTTTCGGCATGGAGCTGAAAGACGTTACGGACATCGTGGCCGGGTCCGAGTTCAAGCTTTTCGCCCAGGTGGCCCGCAGCGGCGGTATAATCAAGGCTATCAACGCCAAGGGTCAAAACTCCCTCTCGCGTAAAGACCTGGATGATCTGACCGATTTTGCCAGGATTTACGGAGCCAAGGGCCTGGCCTGGATAAAAATCAATCCGGACGGGTGGCAGTCGCCGATTGCGAAATTTTTCTCCGAAGCGGAAAAAGAAGCCCTGGCCGGGGCCCTGGACGCCGAACCCGGCGATGTGCTCTTTTTTTCCGCCGACAGACCGGGCGTGGTCAACGAGGTTCTGGGACAGCTTCGGGCTAAGCTGGGCCGGGATTTCAACCTGATAGACCACAGCGCGTACAACTTTCTTTGGATCACCCACTTCCCCATGTTTGAATACAGCCACGAAGAAAAACGTTACACGGCCATGCATCATCCCTTCACCGCTCCCCTGGAAGAGGACCTTGACAAACTGGAAACAGCACCCGGGGAGGTTCGAGCCCGCTCTTATGACCTGGTCCTGAACGGCCATGAGGTATTCGGAGGCAGTATCCGTATCCACCGCAGGGATATCCAGGACAAGGTTTTTCGCCTCCTGGGCATTGCCGGGGAGGAGGCTGAAGAAAAATTCGGGTTCCTGATAAAAGCCCTCCAGTTTGGCGCTCCGCCGCATGGGGGAATCGCCTCGGGATTTGATCGGCTGATCATGATTATGACCGGCGCCGACAATATAAGAGATGTCATCGCTTTTCCCAAGACCCAGAAGGCGACCTGCCTGCTTACCGATGCGCCTAGCCGGGTCAATCACCAGCAGCTTCTGGAGCTGGGCATTCGCATTGACACCGAGGTCAATAAAGAAGGTTGAACGACAACAGGCCCCGTGCCCGGTTTCAACCGGTTGAAATATATTTTTCCCTTGCTTGACAGTAATTCAGTAATTAAGGAGGAATTACCATGGCGCGATGGAACAAGGACCGGCGGGTGCTTGAACACGAGCATTCCGAGTTCTGGAGTTATAAGCTAGTCGAAGCCGGAGAGCCGAACCTCCAGCGGGATGTCTTCCCTTACGAGGAAGTCAGCCGGATCGATTTCGATTACAAGTATACCGTCTTGGACCCGGCCCGGAATTTTTATATCTCGGATTCCACCTTTCGCGACGGCCAGCAAGCTCGCCCCCCTTATACTGTTAAACAGATTGTGGACATTTATAACCTCTTGCACCGCATCGGCGGACGAAAGGGTGTTATCCGCCAGAGTGAGTTCTTCCTGTACAGCGAGCGTGACAAGGAAGCTGTGGAGAAATGCCTGGAATTGGATTACGAATACCCGGAGGTCACGGGCTGGATCAGGGCCGTGCCAGACGATCTCCAACTGGTCAAGGAAATGGGGCTCGGTGAAACCGGAATACTGACCTCGGTTTCGGATTACCATATTTATCTCAAGCTCGGGCTGAACCGCATCGAGGCCATGAAGAAATATGTCGAGATCGTTCGCAGCGCCATGGAACTGGGCATTATCCCCCGCTGCCACTTCGAGGACGTCACCAGGGCGGATATTTACGGTTTTGTCATTCCTTTTGCCATCAGGCTGCGGGAGCTTTCCGATGAGTACGGCGTCCGGGTCAAGGTGCGGCTCTGCGACACGCTCGGTCTCGGCGTAACCTATCCCTCCGCGTCCCTGCCGCGTTCCGTGCCCAAGCTGGTTCGGGCCATGATTGAAAACGCCGGGTTTTCCGGAGAAGACCTTGAATGGCATGGCCACAACGACTTCCACAAGGCCCTGATCAACGCCTCCACGGCCTGGCTTTACGGCCTTTCAACCGCCAATGGCACTCTGCTGGGCTTCGGTGAACGCACAGGCAATACACCCATTGAAGCCCTGGTTATGGAATACATCAGCCTCCGGGGCAAGACGAACGACATGGATACTCGGGCCATCACTGATATGGCCAGGTATTTTGAGGAGGAGATCGGGTATCATATTCCGAGCAACTATCCCTTTGTCGGGGCCGACTTCAATGCCACCGCCGCCGGGGTCCATCTCGACGGAATGATCAAAAACGAGGAGATTTACAACATTTTTGATACCCGGAAGATTCTGGGCCGGAGCCCGGGTGTCATAATCACCGATAAGTCCGGGGCCGCCGGCGTTACCTACTGGATCAACCAGAGGCTCCAGGGTGAAATGGACGAAAAGGTCGACAAGCGGCATCCGGGAATCACCAAGATAGTGCGCTGGATTCAAAAACAGTACGATGAAGGCCGTGTTACCTCCATTTCGACCGGGGAGATGGAAAAACTGGCCCGGCGCTATCTGCCCGACTATTTCAGTTCTCAATTCGACCGGCTCAAAGCCAAGGCCAAGGACCTGGCCTATCACCTCCTGGAAGATTTCATTGAAACGCCGGACATCAAAACCATGGACCCGGCCCTCCAGGAACCGGCCATGCAGGCCCTGCTGGACACAAACCCCTTTATTCAGTACCTCTATGTGGTTGATGCCCGGGGCCGCAAGACCACACGCGATATCACTCACGTGACCGAGAAAGCGAAATTTGAAGCCAGGCCCCTGGCGGTCAATGAAGACCTGTCAGACCGAACCTGGTTTATCGAACCGATGAAAGACGGGCGCATCCATGTCACTGATTTTTATACCTCGCGCTACACCGGAGCACTCTGTATCACGGTTTCCGGCCCCATCAGAAACGAAGATGACGAAATCGTGGGCGTGATGGGCCTTGATATGCGCTTCGAAGACCTGGCTCGGATGGAAGGCGAGGAAGAATAAAAAGGCCCCTTTTTTTGCCACAGCCTGACCGCGTTCCAGGGTCTTTGAAACCGCCCCGGGCCTCCTCCAAGTTTCCGATTCTTAAGGGCTTAAGCCATGAGCGCGCGAATACTTCTGCTAAACCCGTGGATATATGATTTCGCTGCTTTTGATCTCTGGGCTAAGCCCATGGGGCTTCTGTATCTGGGAGCTATGCTCAGGGACGCAGGCTGCCATGTCCGGCTGCTGGACTGCATGGACCGCCTGAGCCCCGAAGCCGCCGACCCGGGCGGACGACCGGGCCGGTTCCCGGGAACCGGTCATTGGCGGCGGGAAGTGATTTGCACGCCGGAAGCCCTGAAACAGACACCGCGGCGCTTCGCCCGGTACGGCCTGCCCGTTCCGTCCTTTCTGAAGGCCCTCTCTGAAGAACCCAGGCCGGACCTGGTCCTGGTCACCTGCGCCATGACCTACTGGTATCCAGGCCTTCAAAAGGCTGTCCGGTTTGTCCGTTCCATCTGGCCCGGCGTGAAGATTTTTCTGGGCGGAACATACGCCACGCTTTGCCCCGGTCACGCCCGAAAGCACTCGGGCGCGGATTTTGTTTTCAGCGGTCCGGCGGAACCGGGCTGTTTTCAAAGTGCCAGCGGGCAAAACAGAATCGATGAATTAAGTATACTTTTTTCCATAAAAAAAAGATGGTCTGAAGTCTGGCCGGCCCTGGACCTTTATCCCCGTCTGGATTTCGCGCCCCTCATGACCTCAAGGGGCTGCCCGTTACACTGTCCTTACTGCGCTTCGGGAAGGCTTTTCCCGGCATTTGAACAGCGCCCGGCAGAAGACGTGCTGGCTGAAATAGAGGATCGCCGTCAGCGTTTTGGAGTGACCGATTTCACCTTTTTCGATGACGCGCTCTTGATCAACCCCCAAACTCATTTAATGCCCATCCTCGAAGGGGTGCTCAGGCGAGGTATCAAGGTCAGATTTCATGCGCCCAACGGCCTGCACGTCGGGTTGATTTCACTTGAACTGGCGCGCTTGATGTTTGACAGCGGCTTTAAAACCCTGCGCCTGGGTCTGGAAACTACTGACTGGGAGATGCAGAAGGCCTGGGGCGGCAAGGTCGAGGCCGGGGAATTTGAAACAGCCTTCTTGAATCTGATCAAAGCGGGTTTTCATCCCGGTCAGATTGGAGCTTATCTCCTGTACGGCCTGCCGGGTCAGACTCTTGACCAGGCCTTGAAAACCATTGTCGCCGTTAAAGCGAAGGGCATTCGGCCATACCCGGCTGAATTCTCGCCCCTGCCAGGCACCCCGATGTGGGACCAGGCCAAGGAGCAGTCGCCGTTCGACCTGGAGGCTGAGCCTTTGTACCACAACAATACTTTTTTCCCCTGCCGGGGGCCGGATTTTTCCTGGGAAAAAATTCAAAAATTGAAAAGAATCGCCACCGAAAAGGCTAGCTGACCTTGAACCCGAAAAATTTGTCCAGCTTCGGACCGACAATTCGCGCAAACTCCCGCTTGGGCAGAAATACATGTAAGTTTTTTCTGGCGCCGAACGGATCATAGGCAAAATTTTTGCGGATAAAGTCGCGCGCGAAGTAGATGCCTTGGTTGGATTCGAAAGCCTTGAAGAATAATTCCCCCCAGCTGTTTAAATAACAAACCGAGGTATCAGTGACCTCTTTGCTCCATTCCGGTGCCTGGGTATTGACCGTTAAAAACATTTTGGTGATCTTGGCCGCCTTGAGCAGGGTATCCTCACTGATGTTCTGGCGGTTAAAGGGCCTGAAAAAGTTTGTCAATGCCTTGAGCATGTTTTGAATATCAGGCACGGTAAAGTGATTGGGGCTCTCTGGCGGGCCCTGGTTGAGATTGATGGTCGTTTCGGGGCTGTAGATGCAATTGTAAACCAGCCAGGCCAGGATCTCCTGCAAAAAAGGCGCGCTTTTCAGGATAAAGGGGGCGCCCCCGCCTTTGAGAATACTTTCCTGGGATAACATCCCCTGGTAGGCGTACCACTTTATTTTTCCCCTTCCCTCCGCCTGCCGCTGCAGGGTCACGCCCTTGAGCGGCGGAGGGTCGCCTATCACGCTCACCAGGCGGTCAATTTTATTGGCGCGGCGGGAATAATAAATGTAAAGCTTGCGGCCCAGGACGGTCATGTCCCTTGCGCTGATACTCAAATCGGTCCCTGCCGGCTGCCTTTTTTGTTCCTCCGAGATATTCTTATAGGTTTTGATCACGTAGCGATTGACTTCCTGGTTAAATTTCTGAACCTCCTGAAAAGACCAGTTCTGGTAGTTGTTCAGTTTATCCACGAAATGGTGATTCCACCCCCAGTCGCGAACTTTGTTGGCCATTATCTGCTTCTTGCGGGGCAGGTCGGAGCGCCGGTAGTCGGACAGGCTGAGTTTGACTTCAGATTTAAGATACAAGGCGCGGCGTAAAAGATCCAGGTCCCGGGCGCGGCCCGCCTTTTTTAAATACTCGCTGATACGATCGAACATCAGGATATAATGGTCCAGCAGCAGGATGTCCTCGGCTTTTGAAAAAAGCCGGTTTTTCAGCTCGTGACACAAAAGCCCCTTCGGGTCCTGGCCGAACAGGTATTCTTCCAGCAGGGCCATCTTGAGAACAGATTTAAAGGGGCTTCCCATGGTTTTGATGATCTGCCAGATGACCGCCCCGTAAAATTCACCCGGGGAAATGTCATGAACGTTACCCAGGTCCACCAGTTCATTGGGATTGATGATTTGTGACCGGTCCACCAGTTCTTTTAAGCGGCTATATTCGTCATCTGTAATTAAAGGCGGCATAATCCACCACAGGGGGACCTTGCCGGCTACCAGGGTCATGGAGCGGTAGAATTCGTCTTTAAGGAGCTTGCCCTGGGCCGTGCCTGAACTTTCAGCGTCCACTTCACCAAAGTCGTCTGCCTGTATTGCATCGATGCTCAAAGGAAAGCAGTGCACTTCCGCGTCGGCGAATTCGGCGGCCCAGCGTTCAATGGCCCTCATTTTTTCATTGAAGTAGAGTTGAGCGTTTTGATCGAAGGCCGTGCGGTCAACGCAGATCCAGTAATCAAAGTCAGACTTGGCGCTCTGGGCGATAGAACCCAGGCTCCCGATAAGGCCGATGATTTTGACAGGCAGGTTCGGGTCCAGGCGGGATTGCGGGTGCACCCGAACCATCTTGCGGTCTGGAAAGGCCTGTTCAAAGGAATTCGCCACCTGCGGCGTAATCTCAAAATTATAAACACCATACGGGCTCAGGCGGCAGGCGTCGTCCGCGGAAAGAAGACCCGCGGCTTGGACGTGAATGAGATACGGGACCAGGTCAAAGATAATCTTTTTGCGGTTGGTCAAAAGGCTGTAGAGGAAATCTTTTTTGTTTTCGTTGTATTGTTTGAATATCTGGAGATTATGAAAAAGGATTTTATCCTCAGTCGGGCTTACATTCCCCTCGGGCTCGGGCGCCGCTGTAACTCGCTCCTCGTCTTTCCTGGTCCCTCGTATCTTGTCAAAAATGTTCATAGCCGATTAATCTGGGCGGCCAGGTAAGCGGCCCCAAAACCATTGTCAATATTCACCACGGCCACACCGGAAGCGCAGGAGTTGAGCATGCCCAGCAGGGCGGTCACCCCCCCGAAGCTCGCCCCGTAGCCGACACTCGTGGGCACGGCTATAACCGGTTTGTCCACCAGACCCCCGATAACGCTTGGGAGGGCTCCTTCCATACCCGCAACCACGATATAGACCGACGCGCCCTTGAGACGATCCGCCTGACCGAGCAGACGGTGCAGGCCGGCCACTCCCACGTCCCGCAGGAGGTCTACTTCATGCCCTAAGACCGAGGCCGTGATAAAAGCTTCCTCCGCCACAGGGGCGTCGCTCGTCCCGGCGGATATGATCATGATTTTCCCCCGGCCCTTGACCTTGAGCGGCTTCCGTATCAAGGTCAGAGTGCGGGCCCGGTGATGGTAATCAATATCAGGAAACTTTTTCTCAATAAGGGGAACCACTTCCGGCGACAGCTTGGTCACCAGGACATTTTCCCCGGCCTTGATCAGGCTGCCCATGATGCTGATGATTTCATCAGCCGTTTTACCTTGTCCGAAAATGACCTCGGGATAACCCTGTCGAAGGGTCCGGTGGTGGTCCACTGTCGCGCAGTCAAGCTCTTCAAAGGGGAGGGTTTTCAGCTCGGAGAGAGCCTCCTCCACGGATAGCTCCCCCAGACTGACTTTCTTTAAGGTTTTTCTGATACTCTCGGAATTCATTTTAAGCGGCAATCCCTCGCGGCGACTGAGTTTCGGCCAAGAGACGGTTAATCCATATTCATGGTGAAGATTAACCACTATAATATAAGCTAAATATGCCTTTTTTACAACCCGATTGGCCGGGAGGGCTTTCCGCGCGGGTCCCTTTATGCCGAACAACACGGGCTCACAAAATACTTCACGATTCAAGAGCCAGATGGGGTTTGATATAATCCCGGATCATATCCTCGATCATTCCTTTATAACCAGGGTCATTAACCAGGTTGTTCAGTTCATCCGGGTCCTCCTTCAGGTCGAAAAACTCGCAGGGCGTTCCCGTTTCCCGTTCAATGGTTAAACGGTGGTTCTCGGTGGCCGCCATGACAAAATAAGAATGCAGGTGCTGAAACTCTATGGCGCTGAAAGCAACTTCACGGGACCGGCCCCGGCCGTTGATAAAAGAGAGTAAAGAGCGGGCCCCTGATCCCTTGACAGGGTCGGCCCCGGCCAGGTCGAGGATGGTTCCGGTAAAGTCAATAGACTCAATGATCCCGTCCTCTACTTTCGGCTCCACCGGTTCGGGCGGGCGGATGATGGCTGGCACAAGCACGGACGATTTGTAAAAATTCATCTTGGCCATCAGGTTGTGGTCGCCAAGCATCTCGCCGTGATCGGCTGAATAGAAAAACCAGGTCTTATCCCCGAAACCCCGGTCTTCCACCTCCTTCATAATGGCCCCGATTTTCTGGTCGATCAGGGAAACCATGCCGTAATATTGCCTCGCTCCGTTAAGAACGTATTCGTCCGTGAGCAGATGCGAGTTACTGTGTCTGGACAAGGTTTCAATGTATTGTTCCATGATTTCATTGGGTTTGTCAGGGGATTGTCTTGGTCCGCGGGCGATCTCCGCATTTTGATAGTATGCGGCCCAGACCGGGTCGGCCATCAGAGGCACGTGGGGCGCCACAAATGAAACCATTAGAAAGAAAGGTTTGTCACCGTTATAGCTCTTGATCCAGTCTATGGCCCGGTCCGCAATAAAAGAGGTCAGGTCGTCTTCCTGCGGCAGCACGCTGGTCACTCCGTTCCAGTGTGTGGGCGTGAGCCGCCATATTGACCTGATCTGCTCCTGATAGGCTTCAAGCAGCCCTTTGGCTTTAAGGTGTTCGGTATAGGGCGTGATGAAATTTGCCTTGGGATAGGCGTGGATATAGCGGTCAAATTCTTCGAGGACATGATCAAAACCGAAAGAGCGGATAAAGCCGTTATTCAGCCTGAGGTCAAAGCCGTTCGGGGTGGAGATGTTCTTCAGGGTTTCCTCCCGGGGCGAATAAAAATGCGTCTTGCCGATCTCGGCCGTGGTATACCCCGCGGCTTGAAGCTGCTTCATCATGGTCGGCCATTCGGGGTCAAAATCCTTGACGAAATTCTGGGAGATTCCATGCTGGTGCGTATACTGGCCCGTAATGACCGAGGCCCGCGCGGGCTGGCAGATCGGGCTTTGGGTGTAGACGCGGCTGAAACGCACGCCTTCACCGGCCATGCGGTCGAGGTTCGGGGTTTGGATGACCGTGTTGCCGGCGCATCCCATGGCGTCGTGACGGTGCTGGTCGCTGAAAAAATATATAATGTTCGGTTTACGGTCTGACATTGTTTTCTCCTGTTTTACGCCTCTCTGAGTGATCGAGACCGGCTTGGTGTTATTCAACAAAGTTCCCTGTCTTTATTCAGATTTTATAATAGCATTGATGAGCCTGAAATTTCAACATTGAATCCGGGCATACCTCGGCCCTTATGGTCCCATTTGCCTCACATTTTGGA
>CAZVRN010000015.1:0-2234 GCA_964629485.1 uncultured Thermodesulfobacteriota bacterium
GAAGTCTGGCTGTCGCTAATACCCGGCCTGTCCAGTATAGCTAGCCAGTGAAGTGCCCGCAGAAATTGCACCTTCAGCCGGGCCACTGGCAAGGGCAAACCCGTCCCGGCCAAGATCCGGGCCGCCGCTCCCTGGCCTCGGCTCTGTTACAGCCGGCCGGATAAGGTCCCCGGGGAAGGCGGCTAAAACAAAAAAACGGGTATTTGACCCGCCGGAATGAACCAAACATTTCACATCTCATTAACAGGATAAAAACAAAATCAGACACAAATAACCAACTGTACATATTAATACAAATCAGGTATTATAAAATGGACTTTTATCGAATTATTATTCAAGGAGAGATTGTGCCATGTCTCCAGATTCCCTTCAAGACAATGATGCCCGTGAGGATAAAGAGCCGGAACACGAAGTCTCTCAGCCCGCGCTGAAGGCGGCAGACCTTTTCAGCGGCCACACCTGGGAAACTTATTATGAAGCATTCGATCAGCCTATCTTTATTATCGACCCGCAATATACCCTCCTGGCCGCCAACCCCGCTGCCCGGGATTTGGCGGAAATGTCTGAGCAAGAGCTCATCGGCCGAAAATGTTATGAACTCTTCCATGACAGCAAAAAGCCGCCCGAAGATTGCCCGGTGGACAAATTACGAGCCTCCAGCCGCCCCCTTACCCACAAAAGAAAGCTGGAAGCGTTCGGGAAACCATGCACGGTCACCTGCACATCCATCCTCGATAAAAACAATCGTCTCAAGATGGTTGTCCAAACTTTTATTGACATCACCGAGACCAGGGAGGCGCAACTGGCTTGGCGTCGGGCCGTCAGGTCCCGAGAGATAATAAAGAAGTGGAAACAGACCATACTCTATGCGACCGGGGAGCAATCCTTGATGGAGGAGGCCTGCCGCATGAGCGTGGAAGATGCGGGATACAAGCTCGCCTGGATCGGCGCGGCCGAAGATGACGAAAAAAAGACGATCCGCCCGGTGGCCCAGTGGGGCCGCGACGAAGGGTATCTCAAAATGTTGAATCTCACCTGGGCGGATACGGAAAGAGGCCGGGGACCCATCGGGACAGCCATTCGCACCGGGAAGCCAAGCATTGTCAACAACATCCTGTTTGACACCAGATATATCCTCCGCCAGGCGGAAGTAGTCAAGCGCGGCTTTGTCTCATTGGCGGCCTTTCCCCTGATAATTGAGGGCCGGGCCTGGGGGGCGCTGAACCTTTACGCCGGGGAGCCGGGCGTCTTTGACCAGGAGGAATTGGGCCTTTTTTCCGAAGTAACCCGCGACCTGGCCTTCGGCCTTGAAAATCTCCGTAACAGGACCGAACGAGACCGGACTGAGAAAGCCCTCCGGGAGAGCGAAGAAAAATATCGCCGCCTGTTTGAAAACACGGGAATAGCCCTGGCCATTATCGAGGAAGACATGACCATTTCCATGGCCAACAAGGAATTCGAGAGGCTATCGGGCTACACCATAAAAGAGGTCCAGGGTAAGAATAAGTGGACCGAGTTCATTGTCAAGGAAGACCTGGAGCGAATACAACAATATCACCGCGAAAGAAGAAAAAAAGACGGCCGGGCCCCAGCCTCTTATGAGTTCCGCTTTATTGACCGCCAGGGAAATGTAAGGGAAATACTTGTCAGGGCAAGGATGATCCCCGGAACGACGCAAACCATGGCTTCTCTGCGGGACATCACCGAGCGCAAGCGCGCTGAGCGGGAGCTTAGGAAAAGTGAGGAAATACTCCGGGTAATCACGAATAACGTCACAGACATTATCTGGATGACGGATTTGGAAGGAAAGGTGACCTTTATCTCCCCGTCGGTCGAACGCGTCCTGGGCTATACGGTGCAGGAGGTTTTGGGAACAAATGTGACGGACAGATTGACGCCGGCTGAGCGCAGGGAAGTTTTCGCCAATTACCGCAAAAACCTGGAAGAGGGCCGGTTTAGTCCCCGGGCGGTAGAGCGGGAGCTTATATGCAAAGACGGTTCCACGAAACAATGCGAGGTGGTTCACTCATGGATGCTGAACGAAAACGGCGACCCGGTTGGTTTTGTGGGCGTGGCGCGGGACATCACCGAGCGCAAGCGCGTTGAACGGGAGCTTAGGAAAAGGGACGAAACGCTGCGCATAATTACCGAAAACATAACAGACATTATCTGGCTCACAGATTTGGAAGGAAAGGTGACCTTTATCTCCCCGTCGGTCGAACGCGTCCTGGGCT
>CAZVRN010000015.1:2334-17110 GCA_964629485.1 uncultured Thermodesulfobacteriota bacterium
GATTTGGAAGGAAAGGTGACCTTTATCTCCCCGTCGGTCGAACGCGTCCTGGGCTATACGGTGCAGGAGGTTTTGGGAACAAATGTGACGGACAGATTGACGCCGGCTGAGCGCAGGGAAGTTTTCGCCAATTACCGCAAAAACCTGGAAGAGGGCCGGTTTAGTCCCCGGGCGGTAGAGCGGGAGCTTATATGCAAAGACGGTTCCACGAAACAATGCGAGGTGGTTCACTCATGGATGCTGGACGAAAACGGCGGCCCGGTCGGCCTTGTGGGCGTGGCGCGGGACATCACCGAGCGCAAGCGCGCTGAACGGGAGCTTAGGAAAAGCGAGGAAAGATATCGAACCATCCTGGAGAGCATTAATGAAGGTTACTTTGAGACGGATCTCAGGGGCAGACTCACTTTTTTTAATGAGGCTTTGCGTAAAATGCTGGGGTATACCCGGGAAGAATTAATGACCATGGATAACCGGGATTATTCTTCGCCGGAAACGGCTAAAAAAACATTTCAAGTTTTCAGGCGGATTTACGAGACAGGTAAACCCGCAAAATTAATGAATTTTGAAACCATAACCAAAGACGGAAGCGTCAGGTATCATGAAATATCCGCCTCCCTCATGCAAAACCCTGAAGGACAGCCGATCGGATTTAGGGGAGTGGCGCGGGATATTACCGATAAGAAACGTATGGAGGAAGAGAAAGAGGTTCTCGAAAGACAGCTCCGACATGCTCAGACCATGGAGGTCATTGGCACCTTGGCTGCTGGAATAGCCCATGATTTCAACAATATACTATCATCAATCATAGGCTACACCGAGCTGGCCCTGGAAGACCTGCCTGAAGGGGCCTCGGTTCAATCCGATATGAAACAGGTGCTCAACGCCGGTCTCCGCGCCAAGGACCTGGTCAAACAGCTTCTCTCTTTCAGCCGGGAAGAGAAACAGGAATTCCAGCCCGTCCGGGTCAGCGCTGTCATCGAGGAAGCCCTTAAATTCATCATGCAAACCATCCCGAGCAATATTGAAATCCGGCAGAACATCAGCGCTAAAACTGAGCGGGTCTGGGCAGACCCGGCCGAGATTCACCGGGTGGTCATAAACCTGTGCGTAAACGCAGCTTATGCCATGCGTGAAAAAGGGGGGATCCTTGAGGTGGACCTGGTTAAGGTCGACCTGGAAGACCCGCTGGTTGTCCGGCGGCTCAATGTCCAGCCGGGACCTTACCTGAAACTGACTGTCCGGGACACCGGGGAGGGCATAGAGGCGGTGAACCTGGACCGAATCTTCGACCCCTATTTCACCACCAAGCAGCGCACCGAGGGCACAGGCCTGGGCCTGGCCGTGGTCCACGGGGTTGTTGAAAGCTGCGGCGGGGCCATAACCGTGCAAAGTAAGCTCGGCGAAGGAGCCACGTTCGATGTCTTTCTGCCTGTCATCACGGGCGGGGAAGAAAGCGTAAGGGAAGTCACGGCTCAACAACCCGGCGAAAAAAAGGCGAGAATACTTTTTGTTGATGATGAAGAGCCTATAGCCACTCTGGCCAAACGAACTCTCGAACGCCTCGGTTACCGGGTTGAGGTGCGGACAAGCAGCCTGGAGGTGCTGGAGGTGTTTAGGGCCCGGCCGGACCAATTCGACCTCGTCATAACTGATTACATGATGCCGAACATGACCGGGGTCAAACTGGCCGAGGAGATCAAACGCATCCGGCGAGATGTTCCCATTATTCTCTGTACAGGCTACAGCGAAACCGTGGCCCAGGAGCAGGCCGAGAGCATTGGAATTCGGGAAATTCTCATGAAACCTCTTGTCCGCGAGGAGATTACCCGGGCCATCCAAGATGCGCTGGACCCGGAATAGGGATAAAGCTTCATTTAAATCCTTCCTGAAGTAACCGGCATATACTTCGAGGTCTCGTAAGAAGCCCGGTATGACTGAACTTGTCCCGGGACGTAACTAAAATAATCTAAAGGAAAAGGAGGTAGCCAGATGGCTGGAGGAAAAAAGTTCAAAGGGGTAATCGGGCGACACCGCGAAGATTCCCGCCCGTACTGGGAGGAACCGGCCCATGCCCCGGAAGGCTCGCCAAACATCTTGTTCATCGTTCTCGACGACGTCGGTTTCGCCCAACTGGGCTGCTACGGATCTGATATCGCCACACCGAACATGGACCGTCTTGCCTCCGGCGGTTTGAAATACACCAACTTTCATACCACCGCCATGTGTTCACCCACCCGCTCATGCCTCTTGACCGGACGCAACCACCACTCCAACGGCATGGCCTGTATCACCGAATTCGCCACGGGCTACCCCGGATACAACGCGATCATACCCAGGGAAAACGGTTTCCTGAGTGAAATGCTCGCCGCCGAAGGCTATGCCTGTTACGCCCTGGGCAAATGGCACCTCGCCCCGGACGAGGAAACCAACATGGCCGCCACAAAGGAACGCTGGCCTTTAGGCCGGGGGTTCGAACGGTTTTATGGATTCCTGGGCGGCCATTCCGACCAGTTCGAACCCAACCTGGTCTATGACAACCATTATATCGAGCAGCCTAAATCCGTTGAGCAGGGATATCACCTGACCGAAGACCTTGTGGACAGGGCCATAGAATTCATCACTGATCTCAAAAACGTTGATCCTGACAAGCCGTTCTTCATGTACTTTGCCCCCGGCGCCATGCACGCTCCCCACCAGGCGCCCCGTGAATGGATTGAGAAGTACCGCGGCAAATTCGACCAGGGCTGGGAAAAATGGCGGGAAGAGATTTATCAAAGGCAGTTGAGTACCGGCGTCATTCCTGAAGGAACCGACTTGCCTCCGCGTCCAAATTGGATCCAGGACTGGGAAACCCTTCCCGAAGACCAAAAACGGCTTTTTGCACGTTTCATGGAGGTCTTCGCCGGCTTTTTGGAGCATACGGATTATCATATTGGAAGGCTGCTGGACCTGCTTAAGGAAATCGGGCAGTACGATAACACCCTGATCGTCCTGATCTCGGACAACGGCGCCAGCTCGGAAGGCGGCCCTCTCGGCTCGATCAACGAGACCCGTATCTATAACTGGGTTCCTTTCACCCTGGAAGAGAATATGAAGGAGATTGACAAACTGGGCAGGCCTGAATCTTACCCGAACTATCCCTGGGGATGGACCTGGGCCGGTAACACGCCGCTTAAACGCTGGAAACGCGAAACCCACGAAGGCGGCGTGGCCGATCCCCTGATCGTTCACTGGCCGAAGGGCATTAAGGCCAAGGGAGAAACCAGGAGACAATACACCCACGTCATAGATATTGTGCCGACCGTGCTTGAGCTGCTGAACCTCGATCCCCCCGCGGTGCTGAACGGCATCACCCAGACCCCCATCGAAGGAACCAGTTTTGCCTGCACCCTGGATGACGCCGAAGCTGAGGACCGCCACCTGACCCAGTACTATGAAATGATGGGCTGTCGGGCGATTTATGACCGGGGCTGGAAGGCCGTGACCTGGCATCGCGTTTGGATTCCCGTGTGGGAACGCTCTTTATTTGACCAGGACCAGTGGGAGCTTTATCACGTGGCCGAGGATTTTTCGGAATGCCATGATCTGGCGGACCAATATCCCGAAAAGCTGCAAGAACTTAAAGACCTCTGGTGGGCCGAAGCGGGCCGGTACAATGTCCTCCCCCTGGACGACCGGGCCTCGCAGCGTTTTCTCGACCCACGGCTCAAACCTTTTAAGGACCGAAAACAGTATATCTACTATCCCTTTGGCGCGCCTGTCGGTGAAGGGGCGGCGGTCAATGTCAAGAACCGTTCCCATGAAATTATTGCTGAAGCGGTCTTACCTGAAGACGGCGCTGAAGGCGTGCTGCTGGCTCATGGAGGACGCTACGGCGGATATACCTTCTACCTGAAAGATCGGCGGCTTCATTACGAGTATAATTTTTTAAACATTGACCGGTACCGTGTCGCTTCGGACACCGAGGTCCCCCCGGGCGCATGCGTCCTGAAATTCCAGTTTGAAAAGACCGGAAGCGAAAATATCGGCCCGGGGGGTACGGGACGCCTGTTCATTAACGACCGGAAAGTCGGGGAAATAGAAATTCCACGGACCATCGGCGTGCGGTACCACCTTGCGGATGACGGCCTGTGCTGCGGTTATGACAGCCAGTCGCCGACTTCGAACGATTACCAGGCCCCTTTCCGTTTCACCGGCGTATTAAAACGCGTTATTGTGAACGTTGAGGGAGAAGCCTATTACAATCCCGAAATAGAGTACAAGGTGGCCATGGCCAAACAATAAAAGGCCGCGGCCGGGCAGACGGTGAAAGATGACGACTGGAGAATAAATCTGAACCGGTCTTGAAAAACATAGATATTCATAACTAATGAAAGAAAGGTTGAAATGATTATAATCGGTGAAAAAATCAATGGCACCAGGAAAAGTATCGCCCGGGCCATTGCAGACAAGGACCATGATTTTATCGGAGACCTGGCCTTAAGGCAGGTCAAGGCCGGGGCCGACTACCTCGATATCAACGCAGGCACTCACCCCGATACCGAACCGGAAGACATGGTCTGGCTGATAAATGTTGTCCAGGAGGTGACTGATGTACCGCTCTGTCTTGACAGCGCCAATCCCGAGGCCATGGCCGCGGGTCTCGGGGTCGTGAAAACCACCCCCATACTCAACTCGCTGAGCGGTGAAAAAAAACGGTTGGAGGGGGTCTTGCCCCTGGCCCGAGAGCATGGCGCCGGGCTGATCGTCTTGACCATGGATGATGACGGCATACCAAACTCGGTTGAAAAGCGGCTTGAGATCGCTCAAACCCTGGTCAATAAGATCCGGGAGGCGGGACTGCCCGATAAAAATCTCTATATCGACCCGCTCGTCACGACCCTGGCCACGGACCAGGAGAGCGGAAAGCGGGCCTTTGAAACCATGCGCCTGATCAAAGAACAATTTCCCGAGGTGCATCTTACCGCGGGATTGAGCAACATCTCCTTTGGTTTGCCGAACAGGTCAATTATAAACCAGGCCTTTGCCGCCCTGGCCATTGCCGCCGGGCTGGACAGCGCCATTATCAACCCGGAAGACCCTGAGCTGCGCGGCCTCATTTACGCCGCCGAAGCGGTCCTGGGCATGGATCAATATTGTATGAATTACTTGCGCGCCTTTCGAGCCGGATTGATCGGCAAATCAGAGGGCTAGCCGGAGAGAGTAAGCGGGTATGCCGCCTTAAGCCCGAGCAGGGACCCCATGAAAAAGAAACTCCTTGATATCCTTGTCTGCCCGTCCTGCCTGCCCCTGGAAAAGACCCTGGACTTATCCGCTGAACAAGCCGGCGCTGATGACATTATATCAGGATATTTAACCTGCGGCGGCTGCGGCCGGCGATACGAAATCAAGCAGGGCATCGCGAACCTGCTACCCGGCGGGGCTCCCTCGCCCTCTTTTTCCCAATCCCGGTACGAGGAAATGGCCGTGGTTTCATCATATCTCTGGAGCCACTACGCCGATCTGTTCGGCGACCCGGAGGCGCACGGGGCATACACTGCCTGGGCCGCGGCCATGGGGGATCAAAGCGCTGCGCCCCCGGCCTTGGACGTGGGCTGCGCTGTCGGCCGTTTTACCTTTGAACTGGCCGGGAAAACCAAGGGGGGAAATTTTTGCGTGGGCATTGACCGGTCAGCCGCTTTTATTTCTGCGGCCCGAAAATTGGCTTCCGAGGGAAGTTTAAGCTTTTCCCTGAAGACAGAAGGCCGCTTGACCGAGGAGAAGAAAATCACCATTCCCAAGAAATGGAAAAAGGCTGACGTGGAATTTATCGTGGGCGACGCCCTGGCCCTGCCGTTTTCGCGCCAGTCCTTTTCCCTGGCGGCGTCCCTGAACCTGCTGGACAAGGTCTCCAAGCCTTTGCTTCATTTGAAGGAGATAAACCGGGTGGCGAAAAACAGCCGGGCCCGGCTCCTCTTGGCCGACCCCTTTTCCTGGTCCCTCGAAAGCGCGCTTGAAGAGGATTGGCCGGGCGGAAAGAAACAGGGGCCTTATTCCGGGGCCGGGTTTGACAATGTTCGTTCTCTTTTAGAAGGCAAAGAAAGAGTCATCCTGCCTCCCTGGACTGTTGAGCGGGAAGGCCGGGTTTCGTGGAAAATCCGAACTCACCGGAACCATTTTGAGATGATCTTCAGCCAATTCCTTGTGGCCGGCCGCTGATGCCTCCCGGCGCAATCTAAGCCCAGCGCCTTAAAACCGGCCGGCCCGGGGGCGTCCTTTCTCTCCGGCCGCTCAATGAATCCAGACACCCCATTCCCCGCCTGCTTCCCGGGGAAAATCAGGAAAGACGCCTTTTTTTACCAGCTTGTCAGCGGCGTATGAATAGGCCAGATGAAAGAGCATGCAGAGAATATCCGGCCGCGAACAGCGGGCAAAGGTGGATTGACTGATCAAGACCTTCAACTCATCCAGGCCGGCTGAGAAGGCCTTTATGATTTTAGCTGAGACGGCCTCGTAAAGCTCGGCCGCGAGCTTCATGTCAGGGTACGTAAAAACAGGAACAGCCAGGCGGGGCGGGTCATCGGGTTTAAGTATCTTGACCTCTCTGAGCAGATTCACCGTATTTTCAAAGCCCGGGCCAGAGTAATCTTGACCTGTGAGCCCTACCCCGTTTGTCAACCTGTCTGAAGCAAAATGTTCGAGAAAATCAAAGGTATCGCGGCGCCTCAAAACGGCCTTCAATCTCTCCCGGTCCAGCCCGTGAGAGCGAATGACATGAAGGCTGCCCCCGCTTCGGCCTCCGTATGTTGTGAACCCGAAAATCCTTTCCGGACCTTTGGCAAAGGCATATCCCCAGAAGAAGAAAGAACCCGCGAAATCGCGCGGCGGATAAGTCCCGATCAATTCCCGGCGCAGCAGGGCGAAGACCCATGAATCAAGCGTGTGCGCACAGACCTGTATGGTGAGGACGTTTTCGATCTCTTCTTTGGAAGCGGACTTGCCCCCGGCAAAGCGTGAAGCCAAAAGCCGGTAATCAGGGAGGCGTTCCCAAACGGCGGCGCACATCGTGTCGGAGACGGCCTCAAACCAGGGGCCGAGGATTTCCAGGTCCTCATCCGTCATGATCGGCCCGAGTGATAAAATTTTTTGGCCCTCGGATTTTATAATGGCGGCCCGGCGCCAGGCCGAAAGGAGAAGTTCATGCCGGTTGCTTAAATCTTCCGGTATCTCGGCTTCCGGGTATAACTCCGCGTAAAGCCGCCGGGCAGGTTCATCCGGAAGCAAATTTTGCCAGCTTCCAGACCCTGACATGCGGTAGCTGACGGAAACCAGGGACCAGCTCATGATTTCAATGTCTCCTTATAAAGTCAGGTTTATGAATCTGTTAATATAAATCGACAGACAGAAGCTTGTTGTCAAGCATCTTTTTCTCGTTGAGACCTCTTGATGATGCCCTGCGCCGCGGCGGTATGGTTCGACTTGACAGGCCGGTGAAGGCATATTAGTGTTAGTTTACAATTTTCATCCGCAATAAACATGAAATAAAATTTATGAACAAGGAGTCAAGCCTTGCCTTCACGAGCAAAGTGGCTGTTCGACGAAACTAAACACGCCGGAGTGGATTACAGCGACCTGGAACTGGTGAAGGCTTATGACGCCCGGCATCAAAAATTCAGGGATTTCGAGAAAGACAGCGAAGCCATATTAAACCGGCTTGACCTCGGGCCGGATCAAACATTAATCGAGATGGGCGCCGGAACTGGCACTTTTGCGCTTTACGCAGCGAAGCGATGTAAAAAAGTCTACGCGGTAGACATTTCAAAAGCGATGCTTGAACTGGCTGCACAGAAGGCCCAAAAAGAGGGCCTTAAAAATATAGATTTCAGAGAGGGCGGTTTCCTGACCTATGAACATGCCGAAGACCCGGCCGACGCCATGGTTTCAGTCGCGGTTCTGCATCACCTTCCGGATTTCTGGAAGCTGATCGGCCTGAGGCGCGCGGCGGCCATGCTCGGACCCGGCGGGAAGCTCTATTTATTCGACGCGGTTTTTTCCTTCGAGCCCGCCGAGTATGAGTCTCGCTTAAATGCCTGGATTGGCCTGATGGAGGAAAATGCAGGCCCGGAAATTGCCGAAGAAACAAGCATTCATATCCGTGATGAATACAGCACTTATAGCTGGATTATGGAGGAATTGATCGAGCGCGCCGGGTTGACCATAGAGCAATATGAATACCAGGATGTCTGCCTGGCCTGGTACCTTTGCCTCAAGAAATAAGCAAGGCGGGAGGGGCTGATCATAAGCACAAAAAAAGCCGGAACTTCCCGGGAGGGAGGCTCTCTCTATCAGCGCATTTACGAGGCGGTCTTGCAGATTCCACGCGAAAGGCAAGGCTTCCGTGCTCGAGCATGTTAAATCTGTAATTAAGATCCCGCATGGACCGCTCAAGCTTTGGAAAAAGAAACGGCAAGGCATAAGCGTAATTCCAGACATGAGTGCAGGAACCGGGGCAACATCCTTCGTTGTCTCTACAGCCTTCAAAGCCCCAGAATGACCCGTCTTCATATCGGAGACAAGTGGGTGACTTGAGAATTGAAATATTGGCCGAGACAGCATCAAGAACAGCCGGCGGTAATGTCGAAGAGAACAGGGATTCATTAAATTTTCTTGTTTCTTCATAGAGGCGGTTCCAGTTTTCAAAAGAGTAAACAGCGGTTTCCTCTGAATCCTTGAACAGAACGGAATAGTAATTTTTCCATGTGCCAGGATTGTCTGGATTCCAGTAATTGCCGCTATTGGGGAAATTCCAGGTGATAATGAACCTTGTGCATTTTTCTTCCCCAGGGCCAAGCGAAAAATGCGAGGCTAACGAACATGTGTCATTGGGAAACTCCGTGCTGGTCTCGGAGACATCCGTATTTTTCTGCGGTGCGGATCCGGGCCGAGGATACTCTCTGTTCTTGAATTTTCCAAAAGAAGTGAAATCCTTCCAGTAGATTGACAAACCACCGAATCTTTTCTCACGATACCAATACTCCTGATAACTGACGTCATCAGCGTCGGTTGAGAGGATGAGGCTACCGAAATCAAGATCGTTTCCTTTAAGAGCCAAGCTCCCCAGCTTGATCATCTTGACATCGTTTTTCTCTTTGAATTCATCGAAGCCCGAGCCTGGGGGGAATGGATTCGAGAGAGAGGCGTTTATCGTGTAGGTCAACTTCATATGGGTATTGTTTTTCACCCGTATCTCAAAAAATGCGCCTGGGATGGAGGAATCTTTGTCGTTGAGCGGAATAAACGGATTAAAGGCCATCAGTTCGATCTCTCCCGGGAATTTGTTATCGATAAACCTTACTTTTGCAAAAGGGTATTTCCCTTCGAACTCGGTTTCCGCAAAATGAGGTACTCCGGCCATGGTATTTCTTTTGGGGCCGAAACCATCGCCTGTAAACGGAGGGTGAAGGTCCCCGTTCAAAACGCGGGCATCGACGACCTTGCCCTGGGATTCGGCCTTTATGGCGAAATGGCTGAAGCCGTTCAGGCTCCGCTTATTGGGCCGATTGAATATTTCCCAATCAACAAGTCTTCCGTCTCCGCCGAGCCCGATACAGCCGGTGCCGATGCCACCCAAGGGGAAAGAGATTTCTTTTGTTTTCGATCCCTTATAAAGAAACGAACCTATTGGTTTGGGTTGAGGCATGTTTTTCTCCTGTCCTTGATTAGGTTAAAATTAGGTCAAAACCCTGTTGTTATGCTGTTCGCTTTTACGCGCCGCTCCTCGCGATTTTCTCGATGTATTTCCAGGTGTCAGGCTTTGCGCACTTTGGACCTGTTCATGAAATTTCACGGCAAACAGGCGGTATCTTGTCCGCCCAGGGTCGTTCCATCTCAAAAGCGGCCGATGCCTTAAGTACGGTCATTTCGTCCCCAACCCTGCCGATAATCTGCAGCCCGATGGGAAGACCATTGGCCGAAAAGCCGCAAGGCACGGTGGCGACGGGCTGCCCGGTCAGGTTGAACGGGCAGGTGAGCGCGTGCGGGAGCTTGGCCGCTCCGCCGCTGGAACCCGCTGATTCTCTTGCTACATCCCAAGGGGTTCGGCAATTTTCGCCAAGACGATTTTGAGTTAAGGTCGATTTGCCGAATTCGGGAGTGTTTGTCTTGCCAAGGATGATGGTCCCCGCTTTTTTGAGTCTTTCAACAACAATATCGTCTTCTTTGGGTATGTTGTCTTTGTATATCAACGAGCCGTAAGTGGTACGGATACCTTTGGTGTTCGTGAGATCTTTTATAGATATGGGAATACCATGCAATGGAGGCAAGTCTTCCTCCTTGAAAACCGCCTCCTCTGCTTTCTTGGCCTGCTTCCTGGCATTGTCGTAATCCACCGCAAGAAACGCATGCAGCTTAGGGTTCAGCTTGTCAATCCGCTCAAGATAAATTTCCGTGATCTCCACCGGTGACAGCTTTTTGTTTCTGATCAGCTCGGCGAGTTTCCAAGCAGGGGTAAAAGCTGTTTCATCGGTCATCATCCTCATTCTCCCTTCCGATCTTTCGGGGTGAAGACCACGCCCTTTGCTCTCAATTCGGCGATCCGGGTTTGTGTGTATCCAAGCTCCCTCAATACTGCCTCGGTGTGTTCACCTAACAGGGGCGCCGGCCTTCGGATGATTCCCGACATCTCCGAAAACCTGGGATTCACTCCGAGTAATCGCACCGGGCCCACTTCCGGGTGCTCGTGATCATAAAAAATACCGGTCTCCTCGCAGTGCCGGTCTCTGACTACATCGCCGAGAGTATGGCTTGGAGCCACGGGTACCGCCGCCTCCCGCAGGAGTGTCACCCAGTCGGCTGCTGGTTTTTCCTGAAACGCCCTGCTCAGGATTTCAACCAAGGCATCGTCATTTTCCGCCCGTTTCTCAGGCGTGGTGAATCTTGAGTCTGAGAGCAAATCCTCCAGTTTCATGGCCGAACACAGGCGATGCCAATGAGCCTCGTAGGGACAGAGAACAAAGATCCATTTCCCGTCTACGGGCCTGCATGATCGGGTCATAGGCCGGCAAATTGCTGTCGGGACCCTTGGAACCGAACCCAAGAACCGAGATGTAGATGATATCGGGTTTTATTTTGGCCACCGATTCGTAATCAAGGCCCAATCGGTGCCAGACTCCCCAGCGGGCGTTTTCCGCCATGAGGTCCGATGTCGAAATCAGCTTGAATACGATCTCCCTTCCCTGGGGGATTTTCAAGTCCACCGCGAGAGATCTTTTGCCCCTGTTGCAGGGCATAAAACCGCCTCTTGATCGATAAGGGTCGCCCTCGGGAGGCTCTACCTTGATGACATCCGCTCCCAAGTCGGACAGCAACAGGGTCGTATAGGGGCCGTTTATCATGGTGGTGAAGTCGGCTATTTTTTATCCTTCCTTTTTCTTGAGGTTCAGAGTAATTCCGGTCTTGGAACGGTTCCACACGAGAAAACCATCATGGTTTCGAAGCGGGTCACCGCCGGGTCGTTCAATTTTGATCACCTCTGCGCCCTGTTCCGCCAAAAGCATGGCCGCATAAGGCCCGGCAATATAATGGCCGAAGTCAAGAACTTTTACACCTTCCAGCGCCAAGTTCATGTCGTCCTGCCTCCGGATACAGAGGTTGCAAATACCTCAGCCCGCCGCGTTCGGGTCATACTCATATTTTTCCTCCCTATCAAACCAAGAAATTAATGTGGTTGTTTTCGTGCATTTATCCTATTCAAAATTGTGACATGCTAGTTTGTGCCCGGGCGTTATCTCAACAAGTTCAGGCTCCTCCTCCAGACAGATCTCTTTGGCCAGGAGACAGCGGGGGTGGAACCGGCAGCCTGTCGGCGGGTTGAGCGGGCTGGGAACTTCACCGCCGAGAACTTCCCCGGCAACTTCCACGTCGGGATCAGGGATGGGCACCGCAGCCAGCAGGGCCCGGGTGTAAGGGTGTTGCGCCTCGGCGTAGAGGCTCTCGGCCGGAGCGAGTTCCACGAGCTTGCCCAGGTACATGACGCCGATGGTGTCCGCGACATGTTCGACCACGGCCAGGTCGTGGGAGATGATCAGGTAGGTTAAACCGAATTTCTCCTGGATATCCTCGAGCAGGTTAAGTATCTGGGCCTGTATGGTCACGTCCAGGGCCGTGGTCGGCTCGTCGGCGATCAGCAGGTGCGGATTACAGCCGATGCCCATGGCCGTGGAAACCCTCTGCCTCATGCCGCCGCTGAATTGGTGGGGATAGTCGGCGATCCTGACCTCGGGGTTGGGGATCCTGACCCTCTTTAAAACCTCGATAATTTTTTTGAGCAGGGCCGCGCCGGAAAGTTTCTCGTGCAGGCGAAACGGTTCACCGACCTGGTTGCCGATTGTAAAGACGGGATTGAGAGAGGTCATGGGGTCCTGGAGGACCACGGATATCTGTTTGCCCCGGAACTTCCGCATTTCCTTCTGGCTTAATTTCAGAAGGTCGACTGCCGTTTCCCTGCCTGAGGCGTCTTGACCGTGGAACAGGATTTCCCCGCCCACGATTTTCCCCGGCGGACTTGGAATCAGGCGCAATATGGACATGGCCGTGACGCTCTTGCCGCACCCGGATTCACCGACCAGTCCCAGAACCTTGCCTTTATCGAGCTTGAAACTGACGCCGTCAACCGCCTTGGCGATTCCGCGCCGAACAAAAAAATAAGTCTTCAAGTCTTTCACTTCCAATAGTCGTTTGTCCATATAGTCACCGCATCAAATATTTAAACCTGCCTGAGCTTGGGATCAAGGGCGTCCCGGAGCCAGTCGCCGATAAAGTTGCATGAAAAAACCATGGCCATAAGCGCCAGGCCGGGAAAGGTCGCGATCCACCAGGCCGTGGTCAGATAGTTTTGGCCTTCAGACAGGATGTTGCCCCAGGACGGTGTGGGCGGCTGCACACCGAACCCGATAAAGCTGAAGGCCGCCTCGAACATGATAACGCCGCCCACGTCCAGCGTGACCAGAACAGTGAGGGTATTCACCAGGTTGGGCAGAATGTGTTTTATCATGATGCGCACGGGGCTGGCTTGGGCCACCTTGGCCAGGGCCACGAAATCCCGTTCCTTGTAACTGAGTACCTCTCCCCGGGTTATGCGCGTGTAATGGGACCAGCCAAACAAGGCCACGATCAAAATAACGATATACATGCCTGATGGTATCACCGCCGCGAGGGCCAGGGCCAGAAACAGGACCGGCAGGGACATCATGACGTCCACGATACGCATTATAAACATATCTGTGAGGCCGCCGAGATATCCTGAAATCAGGCCGAGCAATGTTCCGATCGAGGCCGAGATGGCGATCCCTATGACAGCCACGATCAAGGAAACGCGAGCGCCGTAAATAATGCGGCTTAACAGGTCCCGGCCGGTGAAATCGGTTCCCAGCAGGTATTTCGTGTTTCCTCCTTCGCTCCAAGCCGGAGGCATCAGCCGGGCTTTGGGGTCGATTTTCTGAGGATCGTGGGGAGCCAGATAGGGAGCAAAAACAGCGCACAGGATAACCGCTATGACCACCATGATCGGGAGAATGGGAATTCGTCTTAATTTCATCAATATCCGGTTAGCGTTGCCGCCGGCTTGAACTTGAACGCTCTGACCAGCTTGGTTTGCACCCAATGACCTTGCCGTCATGGTTTAAGTCCTCCTTCTGCGAAAAGATCGTATTCGCGGATCAATAATAACGTAAGCGATGTCAACAGCCAGGTTTCCGAAGACAAGCAGGGTGGTGCTCATGAGCACGGCACACTGGACCACGGGAAAATCGGAGTTAAGTACAGCCTGATAGGTAAGCCGTCCGATACCGGGCCAGGCAAAGATGAGTTCAATGATCAATGATCCGCTGAACAGACGAGCCAACAGAGGCCCCATCATCGTCACCAGGGGGATAGCCCCGTTCTTGAGGGCGTGCTTGAAAAGGACCGTTGTTTCGCGTAGACCTTTGGCCCTGGCCATTTTCACGTATTCGGAATCAAGGACATTGATCATGCCTGACCGGGTTAAACGGGTCAGACCGGCTCCGCCGAAAAGACCGAGGGCCATGGCCGGGAGGATGATATGTTTTACGCCTCCATAGCCGGAAGTGGGAAGCCAGCCGAGTTTCACGCCGAAAAGAAGGATTAGAATTAAGGCGAACCAAAAATTGGGCATGGATTGGCCGGCAAAGACATAAATCCTGGTAACGGTGTCGACCCAGGTCGCCCGTTTCACCGCGGAGAGAATGCCCAGGCAGATACTTATTGTCCAGACCATGAAAAAGGCCACCAGAGATAATTTAATGGTCGCGGCAAATCGGCTCAAAACAAGGGTCAAGGCTGGCTGATCCCAGTTATAAGATCGTCCGAAATTGCCTTTGGCCAGTTCCTTGAAAAAGTACCCGAGCTGAATAATAACCGGCCTGTCAAGACCGTATACCCGGCGAATTTCAATGATATCCTCCTTGTCGGCGTCCGGGCCGGCCATCAGAATGGCCGGGTCATTGGCTCCGATTCTTCCAAGAATAAAGACAAAGATAAGCACCCCGAAAATAACAAAGACGGATTGAATAAGCCTGACAATAATAAATCGCTGCATAAGACCTCCAGAAGGTGTTTCATGCCGTGGGTTCCGCAGCCATTGTGACAATATAGCGCCCGTCCCCGCCCATGGCTGTGATACTCCCGGGAGGCGGACTGCGGCGCACCCCCGGTGCGCCCGCCTTTCTTAATTACCGAAAGAATTTAACACGATGAAAACTAATCGCCTCTTTTTCATATT
>CAZVRN010000016.1:0-17062 GCA_964629485.1 uncultured Thermodesulfobacteriota bacterium
GCGCGGATCCCTATATGTTCAACCGGAATGTGTTGGTTTTCATCTTCTCCGGGAGTTTTTAGGCTCCGGGTGAAGGAAGCGAATATCGCGGAATCGGGATTCATGTTTTTAGGACAAGCGGGCCGGGAAGACAGTTCGTGAGGTGACTTTTAATTGTTTACTTGCCCGTATCAATCCAACCTTTTGCAGCGTTCATACTTTGGATATCCTGTTTGAAAAAAAGAAGCTCTTTTTATCTCCCGCTTTTTTTTTAATCCTTGGCCTGACAATTTTTCTTTCCACCTCCTGTTCATTCCTGTACCCCAAACCACCGGTAAGGTATTCCCGCAGGGGGCAGGAGATCGCCCGAAGCGCCTTGAAATACGTCGGCACGCCCTACCGCTATGGCGGGTGCACTCCCAGGGGTTTTGACTGCAGCGGCCTGATTTATTATGTCTACTCCGGGTTCGGCTACAACCTGCCCCGCGAAACAAAGGATCAAGTCAAGTCCGGCCGCCCGGTTTCGAGAAAAAATCTAAGCCCCGGCGATCTGGTTTTTTTTAAAGTAGGTTGGAAAAGGTCTTTGCACGGAGGAATCTTTTTGGGAAACGGGCGGTTTATTCACGCGCCCAAAACCGGAAAGACCGTTGAGGTCCAAAGGATGGATAGGGGGTATTACAGGTCCAAGTTTTACATCGGCCGAAGAATAATTAATTCCCGTTAAACGTAGCGATCCAGATCCCGGCCCACTGTTTTCGGGGGAAGGTTTTCTCCACTCTCGCCCGGAGACTTTTTTTTCTTTTTTTTACGGTCTCCGCCCTCTGTGTGCTTGCGATCCCTTGAGTGGGGATTGGGTGTTACCTCGCCAACCAGAGGTCTGATCAAACCGCTTTTGCCTATATTTCCGGAAAAAAGAGACATGATTTGGGAATTACCTCCCTTATTCTCTATATCTTATCGGCCGGTGAGTCCATCTACTTTAAATCAGCAATTATTCAAGGCGGCTACAAGCCCTTTTCGGCTGCCGGTAACTTACTGTCATTTTTCGCGATTTCACCCAGGCTGCTGGTTCTTAAGAGGTCTTTAGGCGTCGGGTGAAGAAGTATTCGCATGGTCTCGAATGCCGCGGTCCATGGATTATCCTTGACAAGGCGGGTTCCGGGAAGCTATCTCAACAAGGGAACACTTAAGTGTAAAAGATGATATTATCTCCTCAATATGGGAATTATTTCAGCCTTGGGGCGTCTGTAAACGTTGATCGGCCGCTTGTTTGAGGTTGATGTGGAAAGGAAATTATGACCGGTACAAATGACATGGAAAATTATATTGAGCTGCCGAACAGTGATGCGCATAACTGTTTCGCCTGTAGCGCAAAAAACACATCAGGGCTTCAAATGAAATTTTATACGGATGGTAAAAGGGTCTTTTCATGGTTAAGAGTGCCTGAGCACCTTTGCGGATATAACAAGGTGGTCCACGGCGGGATCATTTCCACTATTTTGGACGAGGTCATGGGATGGGCCGCCCTCTACCTGTTGGAGAAAATCACCTTAACCAAAACCATGACTATTGAATTTATCAGAGCCGTATATGTCGGTGAACCATTGAGGGCTGAAGCAAGCGTCGTTGACCGGCATGGCAAGCGGGAGGTTTTACTCGACGGTTCCCTGGTCAACGAAAAGGGAGAAATATGCGCCAGGTCGCAAGGCAGCTTTACGTTGCTGTCTCCCAGGCTGGCCGTCAGATTGGGAGTAATGAGCGCTGAAGGCATAAAAGAATTTTTCGAGCCCCTTTTGAAACTGCGCGGGGCCAAGGTTTAAAATCAAAGGCTGTAAGGAAAACCGGACAGAAATTTTTTCAAGGTTTGATCACTGAAATACGGGAGACAGTTATGACGGATGATCGTCTAAAAAAATGCTGGCAAGAGGGCGTCCAGCTTATGGTGGGTGGTTATACCTGAGCCGAAGCTGTTCTGCAGGTTCTGCGGACGGAATTTAACTGGGATTCTTTTCCCTTCCAATGGGCGGCCACGGGCTATCAGGGGGCTATTCGTACGGGAAAAACCATCTGCGGGACGCTTTTTGGAGGCGCGGTTGTCCTGGGGTATATGCATGGAACCGGTTCGACTGAAGCGCCTGCAATCGAAGACGAAAAAAGGACTCAGGCCATAGATTCCGTAAAGGGTCTGTTTCAGGGCTTTATTGAAAGATTTGGCGACACGGACTGCCAAGGCCTGACCGGCTGTGATTTCGGCAAAGAAAAAGATCGGGACCGATACCGCGCCGAAGAGATATACAAGGAATGTTTTAAGTATTATGAATACGTTCTGGCGAAATGCCTTGAACGGTCTGATTCCCTGTGATCGCGGGCAGCCGGCTAAAACTTGCCTCCCGCCTCAGCCACGGCCGTCCTGATTTGGTCTACTGAATAACTGCCTGGTTTCCCTCCATCTCTGGCCAATCTGTTTGCCATTTGCTGCATGACCCTGTTGGCGGGCGTATCCACCCCATGCAATTTTCCGAGCAGGACGATTTCCCCGTTCAAGTAGTCCGCTTCGATGGAACCGGTTCCGCGAGCAATACTTTGCCAGGACGATCCCCCGCCGCGGCTCGACCCTTCAATTTTCCCGAGCTGAATATGATCGCCGCGGCGTTTGGTGAATTCTTCCCGGCCGGCGCAATCTATTTGCGCGGCTTCATAGCAGGCCAGGGCCTCCCTGGCCATCATCCGCATAATGTCCCTGGCTTCATCGCCTTTTGGCTCGCAAAGGGCCTGGATGGAGTTGTTGAGGTTCATGAGCAGCTTGGCGTATTTCCAGCGCATGATGTTCGGGTCGGGCTGGGAGCTGAAACCGGAATCAGACAGGATTGCGGTTACTTTCTCGATCAGCCCATCAACGCCTGAGGGAAAACAGCCGGCGTCGAGAATTCCCGTGCTGGCCTTGGATTCGGCCCTAACGACTCCGGGCTCCAGGTGACTTGCAGGCAGCATGACAACCATGCCATAGACACGATCAAAGCGGCGAAGGGCCATGCGTTCATTGGCCACGCCGTTTTGACAGCAAATCACCGGCATGTTTTCCCCGGCCGAAGCTCTCAGGGCTTCCAGGGCTTGGAGAGTATGCTGGCCTTTCATGGTCATGAAGACCACGTCGTCTTGCCTGAATTCAATTTCAGAAGGTTCCCCGGCACAGGGAATGGACAGGGTTACCGTTTCCTTTGGGGTTTTAAAGACCGGGCCGCGTTCCCGCATCGCGTCTAGATGAGCGCCCCGCGCGATCAGAATTACTTCTTTGCCGTGCTGAAAAAGGCGGGCGCCAATCGTTCCGCCTATGGCTCCGGCTCCATATATTATAAAACGCATTTTGCCTCCAGTATCGGCCGGTGATTTAATAGGCCTTGCCACTCAATCGCTTCCGGCTTCTATTCTCTTCAGGGCTTCGCCTGTCTCCTTGGCCAGGTTGCTCAGTTGTTCAAAACCACGGGCCTGACTGTCTGTTTCGACCTTCATGGCGACTCGGCCAAGGCGGCTTTCGATATGGTCAAGCAGGGTGAAATCATAATCTGTGGCCTCAATGAAGGAGACCAGTTTCCTGATCCCCAGATCGTAGGTATCATTTTCATTGAGAATTCTCGCCAGCGAGGAGTAAGGAATATTCATCTTCCTTGCCAAGGCGGCAAGGTCGTGATTCTCCTTGTAACCGGCCAGAATACAGGCAAGCTCATCCTGGGACATTATAAATCTCTTTCTTTATAAGAATGTACAAACCAAGTCTTTTCAGTCACTTTACCACAAAAATACCCGAGAGAAAAGAAGACCTCTTAAGACCGACTGATTTCGTTGAAATCGCGGAAGGTGACAATGAGTTCGGGTAAAAAAACTTTTTTTGAGATATCTTCTATTCAATGTTAATCCATAACCGGGAATTTTTCTTTTTAATTAAGGGGCTGGGTTTGGGGGAATGGCTCGACTGTTCCTCTTGTCCTGCGGGCCGAGACAAACGAGTTGTCTGGGCCACCCGCCTTTTATAAACGTTTGGTTTTCGTCCTGTCTTTTCTGTCCTTCCCCGGCTATAGAATTTACTGCCCGGCCGGATAAATCATTTGACAACCTGCCGCGGCCCATGGGAAAATTTAAATGAAACCAAGAAAATGAAGGTCGTGTTTTTAGGCTCTGCTCGAAATAATCTTCCGTAAAAAAATGTTTTAAGGTGGCGAAAGTGAAAAGGACGATATTTTTACTGTTTTGTCTGGTTATCGCCTTCGGCGTCAACCCGGCCCGGGCCCGGCCGATTGAAAATCCCGTAAAAATCGAATCCGGCCTGATTTCCGGGTTCAGCTATGGAGAGAAAAAGGACCTGCTTATTTTTAAAGGCGTCCCTTATGCGGCCCCGCCCGTGGGAGCTCTGCGCTGGAGGCCTCCGCGGCCGGTTAAGCCTTGGGATGGGGTTAAAATCACCCGGAAGCCCTGCGCGTGGTGTCCCCAGCCAAAATCCATAGCCTTTGCCAGGAAAACAGGCCCCCAAAGCGAGGACTGCCTTTACCTGAATATTTGGACCATGGCCAAGGATACCGAAGAAAAGCGGCCGGTCATGGTCTGGATTCACGGCGGCGGCTCGACCACCGGTTCCGGCGGGACTTTGTTTTACAGCGGCGGGAGGCTCGCGCGCCGGGGCGTGGTGGTGGTGACTATAAATTATCGCCTGGGCCCGATTGGTTACCTGGCTCACCCCCTGCTTTCCGGGGAATCTGAAAAGGGCGTGTCAGGCAATTACGGTTTTCTGGACCAGATTGCGGCGCTCAAGTGGGTTCAAAGAAATATCACCGCCTTTGGAGGCGACCCTGGCAATGTGACTATCTTTGGAGAATCAGCGGGCGCGTCCGCCGTGAGCAGGCTCATGGTCTCGCCCCTGGCCAAGGGTTTGTTTCACCGGGCTATTGCTCAGAGCGGCGGGCCTTTCGGCCGCAATAGCTACCTGCGGGGAAAAAAGTATAACCGGGAATCTGCTGAAGCGATTGGCCAAAAGGTGGCCAGGATGCTTGGCTGTGATCAGGCCGGGGATGTCCTGGCCGCGATGCGGGCCAAAAGCGCCGCAGAAATCATTAAAACCGTCAAACCGGCCCAGGGGCTCTTCGGAAAAGGGTTTAAATTCGGCCCGATCGTGGATGGTTGGGCCATCCCTGACGATCCCGGGCGCGTCTTTATCGAGAGCCGAATGGCGAACGTTCCTTTAATGGTGGGTTCGAACGCAGATGAAGGCACCATCTTTTTGAAACAATTGCCCGTTAAAAGCGTGAAAACCTATAAGAAGTTAATCAGAGCCGTGGGTAAAGAGCACGCATCTGACCTCTTGAGATTATTCCCGGTTGAAAAAGAGGAAGACGTTTTACCGGCCCTGAACAAGCTTATTACGGTCTCGATTTTTGTCTCAGCCGCCCGCGCCATGGCCCGCGCCGAGGCTAAAGTAAATTCCAATGTCTATCTGTATCATTTTACGCGTGTCCCCCCGATTGAACGAATAAAGCCTCTCGGGGCGTTTCACTCGGTTGAGATCTTTTACGCCTTCGGAAACCTGGGCCCAAGGCTCAGGAAAAGCGATACAGACCGCAAGCTCTCGGAAACGATGATGGCTTACTGGACAAATTTCGCCAAAACCGGGAACCCCAACGGCCAAGGTCTGCCGCGCTGGCCGGCCTATAACCCTGAAAAGGATCAGTACATCGAACTTGGCTCTGAAATTAAGGCAAGGCAGGGACTTTACAAAGAGGCGTGCGATATTTTCGAGGGTTTTTTAAAAAGAAAGATCAAAGAAAATCATCCTGAATAAAGACCTTTTAAGAACGCGTAATTTTGTTGAAACCGCCGAATTTGACAATAAGTTCGGCTAAAAGACAAAGTTCTTAAGAGGTCTTGGCTAAATTTTGGTTTCTCAAACAGCCTGTTTTTTTGAGGTTTTAACAATATCAGCCTTGACCCGCCGTCAGATTCTCGGACTCATAGCAGGGGCGTGCGTTTCGGCCGCCGGTGTTCCAGGGCTGAGCCGGGCGGACGAGATAGGCTGGATATTGAAACGGAGTGAAAAGAAGATGACCTTGATACGCCGCCAGCCTGAAGATGCCGGCCGCGGCGGTATTAAACCCCTGAAGCTGGACAGGCTGGCACAGCTCTTCGGCGACATGATCCGGGAAGGTCTGCACCCGGGGGCCCAGCTTGCTGTCTTTCGCGACGGAGAACTGATTATCGAGCTGGCCGGCGGCCTCGACAGACCTGAAGGCAATCCAGTGACCCCGGAGACTCTTTTCCAGATTCGCTCTACAACCAAGGCTCTCACCGCCATGGTGATGCTGATGCTTCGTGACCGGGGGCGCTTTGATTTTAACGATCTTGTGTCCAAGCACTGGCCGGAGTTCGGCCAAAATGGAAAAGAAAACATTACCATCGCCCATATTATGAGCCATCGCGCCGGAATACCGGACGGCCCGCCCATCAGGGCTCATGATATGAATGACCGAAAGGCCGTGGCCCGCGCGGTTGAGGCCATGGAGCCGATATGGACTCCGGGCTCCGCGAACGGGTATCACGCGGCCTCTTACGGCTGGGTTCTCGATGAACTTGTCTACCGCTGGGAGGGCGTTAATATCAGCCGGTTTTTAAAAACAGAGGTAACCCAGCCGCTGGGGGTTAAAGATATCTATATCGGGCTGCCCAAGGCGGAATTTCCCCGCATGGCCAGAATGGTGGTTGAAGAAAGGGTCCGCCGGAATCAGCCCTTAAGGGCGCGCTTCAGCGATTTCATAAACACTTATGGAGGGGCAAGGCTGCCCTTGTCCTGGGTTGGCGGGATGGCCTCGGCGCGGGACCTGGCCGAGTTGATGAATATCCTGGCTTTTGAGGGTACGCTTAATTCGGTGACGTATTTTTCCAAAGAAACGTTGAAACTGGCCGGTACCCCGACCAATAAACCGGGCGAGATCGACCGCAGACTTAATTGGCCGATTCGCTGGGGGCTTGGTTTTATCTTGGGAGACACCCCTCATATTTATGGCACACCCCCGCATAACAGGGCCGTCGGACATGCAGGCGGCGGGGCCGGGGTTGCCTGGGCCGACCCGGAGAAACGATTGTCAGTGGCCTTTTTGTGCAACAGCATGCTCGGCGGAACAGGCTCATGGGAGCGCTATAAAAGGATAGGTGACCAGGTTTACGCCGCCATGGCCTAAGGTGCCTGCTTCTTCCGGGAAAGAGACTTCTTAAGAACCAGTATTCTGAAGTTGTGGAAATCTGCCTAGATGCCTTCCTTGATAAAAGGAGAGATTCCCAGATAAACCCCGAACAGGATCATGAAAACGGCGCAGACCACGAGGATGCCGTAGTACGCTTTTTTATTGAGATGACGCAGGCCGAAAAAAGCAAGCACTGAAACGAGCAGATACCAGGCCAGGTCACCGGCTTCGTGTCCCAAGAAGAATGAGAGCAGCTTGGGCCAGCTCCGAAAAGAGATGCCGAACTGAAGCATAAAAGCGAAACCGATGGTCGCCCACCAGATCCACCAGTAAGGGTTGGACATGGAAACAAAAAATCCGCCCATAACCGGATTTCTCAGCCCCTTATTTCCAGCGGAACCCCCATCAGCACCTGGATTTTCCGATCCGTCTAAAAAGCTTGTCGAAACCCTGCCCCGGTATACGTCGCGAATGATTGACCATCCGAAGTAAGCCAGTATAAGACCGCCGATAACCCCTATTATCCGCACAAAGAGTATATTTTTGACGATGAATGAAAACCCGAAAAGCAAAAATACGATGATCAGGATTTCCAGGGCAGCGTGGCCGATAATAACCCACAGGCCGGTTAAATATCCTTGCTTCCTCGTCTGGGCGGATTTGATGATGGTGTAGGTGAGGAGCGGGCCGGGCGCCATGGCCCCGGTCAGGGCCACCAGGAAAGAAAAAGAAAATATTACCCAGAAGGTGGAAATAAAATTTGTCAGTTCATTAAGCATGATGAATACTGGTTTTTACGGCAGGCCGCGGTTCCTGCTTCTTTCGGTCGAACGCCGGGATCGGTATTGAAAAAAACCGCTGATCGTTTCGGTAAAGCGCCTTTGACTGCGGCAAAATGAAAGTTCGGGTTTCCTGATAAAGATCGCCCGCCCTTAGGTGGTTTTTTAAAAAAAAGGAGCTCATTCAGCGAGGATTTCCAGCGCTCTGGCAATGGTTAAGAAGCCCATCTTCAAACGGTCCAGCCCAAAGTGTTCATTGGGGGCGTGTACATTATCAAGGTTGAGTCCGTATCCCATGATGACTACATCACCGCCGCTGATTTTGGTGAGTTCAGACACGATTGGGATGGAACCGCCGCCTAAAATATACCCGCAAGGCACATCGAGAACCTCCTGGTAGGCCGTGGCCGTGGCCTGCACAACCTTTGAGTCAGGGGTGGTCCTGACAGCGCTGCCCAGGCCGGGGTTTAACGTTACCGTTACCTCGACTCCCTCGGGTTTAATTTCACGGAGATAATCAGAAACCAGTTTACCGACCTTTACCGGGTCCTGATCCGGGACAAGGCGGCAGGAGATGTTTGCCATGGCCTGCGCCGGTATAACCGTTTTCATGCCTGCACCGGTATAGCCGCCTCCGATGCCGTTTAATTCAAGGGTGGGCCGGATAGTGCTTGATTCCCGGGGGGAATAATCCTTTTCACCGCCCGTCGCCTTTGCTCCGAAGAGTGATTCGTAGCGTTCGGCGTTGAAGCCGAAGTTAATTCGCTTTTTCTCCTCTTCGGTCAATTCTATGATATCATCATAAAAGCCCGGGATGGTGATCCGGCCCGAGTCATCTCGAAGCTCAGCCAGCATTTCCACCAGGGCATGATTAGGGTTGTAGACCATCCCGCCGTGCGTTCCGGAATGCAGGTCTGTCTTGGAACCGGTCACCTCAACCCTCATGCTTACGATGCCTCTGACTCCCAGAGTCAGTTCCGGCCTGTGGAGAGTGGCAAAGCCGCCGTCAACGATCATTAAATGGTCAGCCGCCAGCTCCTCCTTTTTTTCTTTGAGGATGCTTGACAAGCCCGGGCTCGCGCATTCCTCCTCGCCGTCAATACAAAGTTTCACGTTCACGGGCAGCTTCTTGTCCATTTGAAGAAGCGCTTTGACCGCGTTTATGACATAAAAACACTGTCCCTTGTTATCGGCCGCGCCCCGGGCGAAGACCTCGCCGCCTCTGACCATTGGTTCAAACGGGGGCGATTCCCAGAGATCCAGCGGATCCACGGGCTGCACGTCATAGTGGTTGTAAATCATGACCGTGGGCTTGCCCTCACCGGCGCTGGTATTTTGGGCGAAGACCACCGGATGGCCGGTCGTTTCCCATTTTTCAGCCTCAAACCCGGCCGATTTCAGGTATTGCTCAAGCCAGGTAGCACATTCTAAGATATCTTCCCGGTGGTCCTGTTCCGAACTGATGCTCGGCATGCGCAGAAAAGTAAAATATTCTTCAAGCAGGTCCTTTTCTCTTTTCTCATACTCGATCTCGAAACGTTCTATGCCTGATTTCATGGATTGCATATTGAATCCTTTCTTTGAAAGGACGGCGAAAGACCGTCCTTTAGTCATTCGAATAAATGAGATCGAAAAAAATTTGCATACCAGATATTACTTGCCTTCATCAATCCTGTCAATTCACACTGGCCAACCCGAACAGCCGTATAAAAACAGTGGCCACGGCCATGTAAACGGACAGGCCCACGATGTCATTCATGCTGCTTATGAACGGCCCGGAGGCCAGGGCGGGATCAATATTGAAGCGCTTGAAGATCAACGGTGTCAGCGAACCCAGGGTGCCTGACAGTGTTATGGCGATGAGCATGGATAAACCGACAATAAGGCCGAGGACGATCGGTCCGCCCCAGAGCTGGGTGGCGAAGGCCACGCCGAGGCCGCAAAAAAAACCTAAAATCATGACGACCCGGAATTCTCTAAGCAGGATTTTGAAAACCTGTCCGGGACCAAACCGCCCCAGGGCCAGACCGCGGACGATGATGGTTGAAGACTGCTGGCCGACCGATCCGCCCAGGGCCATGATAATGGGAATGAAACTTACCAGGACCAGAACGTCTTTTAGCGTAACCTTGAAAAGCCAGATGAGGTAACCGCTGATGAGCCCATCGATAATATTGACCAGGAGCCAGGGCATGCGAAGCTGGGCGACTTTAAAGACGCGCTGGGTGTATAATTTTTCGTCCTCATGAGTGCCTCCCATACGATAGAAGTCTTCGGAGGCCTCTTCCTGTACTACGTCAATCACATCGTCTATGGTAATGCGCCCCAAAAGTATTCCGGCATCATTGACTACCGGGGCGGAGCGGACATCGTATTTCATGAACTTCCGGGCTACTTCTTCCTGGTCTTCGTTCACGTTAATAACGAGTTCAACGGGACTAGCAAGGTCTTTCAGCTTGGTTTGCGGGTCTGACAGGACAAGGCTTTTCAGGTCTACCACCCCTTTTAGCTTATGCCCATTATGCACGACAAAGACGTAATTGAGGTCCTGGACTTCATGCTGCTTGGCACGGATTTTTTCAATGGCTTCAGCCACTGTGTCTTCCTCCAGGGCCACCACCATTTCAAGCTGCATCAGCCCGCCCGCGGTATCCTCTTCGTACTTAAGCAGCCGGTTGATCTCCTCGGAGTCCTGGTCGTCAATGGTGGCCAGAATCGAAGACGCATCTTCATCGCTCAGCGAAGCCACGATATCCGTGGCGTCATCCGAGTCCATTTCATCAACAGCCTTTGAAAGGGTTTCCACAGGCAGGGCTGAAGCAAGCAGTTCCTGGGAATAATCGGGAAGCGCCGCCAGCACTTCGGCCGCAAATTTGGGTTCCAGGAGTGAAAAGAAGCGAATCCTATCGTCTTTGTCGAGAAATTCCAGGAGCTCAGCCACATCCGCCGGATGCAGCCCTTTAAGCAAGTCTGCGAACTCCTGCTCGTGTCCCTTTTCGAGAAGACGGAGCAAATCCTGGACGAATACATCTTGATTTTCTGAGGACATAGCCCTTTCCCCCGTCTTTAACTGTATTGAGATCTCTCAAGAAATTCGTTTTGCAGCCGAACTTGTTATCAGGTTTCACCTTCCGCGATTTCAATAAAATTACTGGGTTTTAAGAGGTCTCGTATTATACTTTCGTTGTTTTTTCAGGCCGCCGCGGTTTTAGCCTGATCGGGCTTCATAAAGTGAATTGCGGAGATCAATATGCCCTATGAGCCGATAATGTCAAGTGAATTCTTGGTTCTGCCAACATCTTGATGAAGCGGTACCCGGGTTCCTGCAGGAAATACGTAAAAAATCGTTTGCCGTGATTTAAATTCTGATATACTCAGCTTCAATTCATTTCCTTAAAACCGCATAGAGGCATAAAGGAGGGCAATTGTTTATGAAAATTACTGATATTAAAACGTATGTCGTGGGCAATCCCCCGCCATATTACGGAGGACTTTACTGGATATTTGTCAAACTCACCGCTGACGACGGGGTTGAAGGTTTTGGCGAGGTATATTCGGTTCCTTTTCATCCGCATACTGTGGAACAAATGATTGAGGATGTGGCCGAGCGATATGTTATCGGCTCCGATCCGTTTAAGATAGAAAAACTGTGGCGAATTATTTATTCGAGCGGCTACACCCAGCATCCTGACCTCTCGCTGCTGGGCATAATCAGCGGCATTGAAATGGCTTGCTGGGACATCATCGGCAAGGAGCTGAATAAACCTGTTTACGAACTGCTGGGCGGGCAGGTTCACGAGAAGATAAGGTCTTATACCTACCTTTACCCGGAAAAGCCCGGCCAACCCTGGGTCTTTACCGACCCGGAAGGAGCGGCCAAAAGGGCCGCTGACTATGTGAAGCAAGGGTTCACCGCTGTTAAGTTTGATCCGGTCATGCCTTTTTCAGCATTCGATCCCAGACAGCTTTCACTGGAGGCGCTGGAAAACGCCGAAAAGGTGGTTAAGAACGTCCGGGAAGCTGTCGGCAGCAAGTGCGACCTGCTGATCGGAACTCACGGCCAGATGACCACATCCAGCGCCATCCGTTTAGCCAAGAGGCTGGAGCAATATGACCCGTTGTGGTTTGAGGAGCCGGTGCCTCCGGAAAACGTGGAAGAGATGGCCAGGGTCGCCCGTTCCACCAGCATTCCCGTGGCCTCGGGCGAGCGGCTGGCCACAAAGTATGAGTTTGTCGAGCTGCTTGAAAAGCAGGCGGCGTCCATTTTGCAGTTCGCCCTGGGCAGGGTCGGCGGGATACTGGAAGCGAAAAAGATTGCAGGCATGGCGGAAGCGCACTACGCTCAAATCGCGCCGCACCTGTATTGCGGACCTGTTGAAGGGGCGGCAAATGTTCAAATTGACACCTGCAGCCCTAATTTTTTAATCCAGGAATGCATAGAGACCTGGGGCGGGTTTCACGCCGAGATTTTAAAAGAGCCCCTCCGCTGGGAAGACGGCTATATTATACCGCCGGAAAAACCGGGGTTGGGTGTGGAACTGAACGAGGAGGTCGCCGCCGCCCATCCTTACACCGGCAAATGGCTTCATATCGAGATGCTCGACAGGCCGGTTTGACACTGAACACAGCCTGCTTTAGCCGAACTCATAGCCAGGTTAAGAACGAGTAATTTTATTGAAATCGCGGAAGGCGACAATGAGTTCGGTCAAGGGACGAAGTTTTGCAGAGATCTCAATTCAGAAGGGAAAAGCCCGCTGAGACATTTTTTGTCCCGGCGGGCTTTTGTCGCAACAGCAGTGATTTTCAGGAGACAGACACCTGCTCTTCCCGGGCGTATCTTTCTTTCACCTTTGTCAGGTAAATCACGATCGGACGGTATGCCAGGTGAGCCCATTTGGCGAAAGGCACTTCCAGCACCAACATCGGGATAGCCACCATCAGGTGAATTACATACAGCACGTAGGTCGGCATGGCCCAGTCCAGCAGCCGGCTGAAGTGAATCAAGATACCGGTCAGCGTGGTAAGCTGAAGCAGGATCAAGAACATCCAGTCTGTCCCGTGCGAATTTTTATAGGGGGCCTTGGATTTCTTGAGACGTCCTATGAGCGCGTATGTTGTCCCATACAGGATGGCGCAGGTGGCATAGTATCCCAGGAGACGCATGGGATGCCAGATCGGATAGATCACATCCCGCTGAAAACGTATCTTCTCCCATGAGAGTCCGATGACGTCGATGCCGCCGGCCAGGAAAACCACCACCAGCAGGAAGACGGTACTGTAACCGGTCATGATCAGAAGATGAACGACCCACTGCATCTTGTCAGTACACTTGCCGAACTGCTTTTGCGTGAGGAAATGAAGAATCAATTCCTTGGCTTCGGCAATATAATGCTTGATAGGAATTTTTGTTTTCAAGTCTCCCATCACAAAAAGAAAGCACCGGGCCGCATTACTCAACAGAAAAGCGGAAAGCACCCCGGCCATGATCAAGTCGGCGATTTCTATGGCCTCGACAGGCCAGACCGAATTAATGTAGGCGTGTTCCATGTTGGGGTTGGAGGCATGGAAAAGCCATAAGGCCAACCCGACAAGCAAGCCCACAATAGTGACGGCAATGATCTCGAATTTCTCGGATGTATAGAACCTCCTGGCGAAACCGGTCCAGTCGTAGCGCGCGGTCAGGTATCGCCGCATGACCATCATCGTCTCTCCGGGGTCAGCCCCCCGGGGGCATCTGTCAGAACAATCACCGCAGTAATAGCAAAGCCAGGGTTCGACACTGTGCAGAATCTTGTCCTTGAGGCCTATCTGGGCATACTTCACCAGCTTTCTTGGAAAAGGATTTTCCGGCGTGGAAAGCGGACATATCGCCGTGCAGTTTCCACAATGGAAACATTTATTGGCGTCTTCTAAACCAAACTCTTTGAGCTCCTTCATTAAATTCGGATCAACTTTAACACTCATCCTCCTACCTCCAGAGCGAATATATTTCTTTTCTATGGCCGTTGTTTTTTACAACAAAAACCGAGCTCTTTCATTAAACAGACTTACCAGCCTTTATATGGGTTAGGTCCGACTTCTTCCACCGTTTCCATGAATTCTTCAAATATGGCCGGAATCCGTTTCCAGTCTATAATGGCGATCTGCTCAACCCGCACACGCTCAGATTCGAGAACCAGCCGGTCCAGTGTCTCGGAGATCTTACCCATTCTATATTCGGCCAGCTCGCTGCCTTTAATAAAATGGCACTGGTAATCGTCACCCGGCCGGCAGCCAAAGAGAATAATCCCGTCAATTCCCTTGGACAAGGCATCGGCGATCCAGATAATATTAATCGACCCCAGGCACCTGAGCGGGATAACCCGAATATAAGGGCTGATCTCCAGCCTCTTCAGTCCGGCCATGTCAATGGCCGGGTATGCGTCGTTCTCGCAAACCAGCGCCACAACACGGGGTTTTTCCTCATCTTCTTCCGGAACCTCGATAGCCTTAATCATGGATCCGATCATATCCACGGAGTAGTTTTTGAAGGAGATGATTCGCTCGGGACAGGAACCCATGCAGATTCCGCAACGCCGGCACCGGGTCGGGTTGGGAAGCGGGTTGGCTTCCTCGTCCTCATTGTAAGCGCCAAAAGGACATTCCATGGTACAACGCTTACACTGGGTGCAGCGCTGCATGAAAAGCTCGGGAAAGGACAGGTCACCGGCTCGAGGATGCACAGCGGCCCCGCGCGAAGTGAGCTCGATGCACTGGATGGCTTTCATCATGGCACCGGCAGCATCTTCCATGGCCGTGGCCGTGCCCATGGGACGGCGCACGCAACCAGCGGCGTAAATACCGGTTCGTCGCGTTTCATAGGGGAAGCAGATAAAGTGGGAGTCAGGAAAGTCATTCTTTAAGGCCGGAAGCTCCGGACCCTGGCGATACTCCAGGTTAAGGATGTCCGAGACCCTGACCAGATCTTCGGGGATATCTTCTTCCTCCTCCGCTGCTTTTTCCTCTTCCTCTTCTTTTTTCATGGTGTATTCCTGTCCAAAGGAGGTCACCGGAACCATACCCGTGGCCAGCACCACCATGTCCAGATCATCAAGAACGACTTTTTCGCCAAGGAGCTCATCTTCCGCTTCAACGGCCAGTTGGCTCCCGCCGGCCTTTACCTCCGGGTCCTGGCAGCGAATAAACGTTACGCCCTCTTCCTGAGCCTTGCGGTAGAAGTCCTCGGCCTGTCCCGGAGTCCGCATTTCCTTGTAAATCATGTATACATTGGCCTCCGGGTTTTGTTTTTTGACCTGGCAAGCCTGCCGTAAGGCGGTAAGACAACAAATGGATGAACAATAGGGAAGATGATTTGGATCTCTCTGGCCGGCGCATTGCAGGAAGGCCACGTTCTTCACTTCCTGCTTGTCGCTCGGACGAGAAATTTTCTCCTCTTTGAACATCTCTTCGAACATGGCGTTTGTGATCACATTCTCTGATGCGCCAAACCCAAGTTTGGCGTCAAGCTTGGTAGGATCGTAGGGTTTCCAACCAGCCGCCAGGACAATGGCCCCTACCTTGTGTTCAGCCGTGGAGCCGTTGGCCTTGATAGTGACATCAAAGATACCGGGCGCGCCCGAAGTTTTTTCCACTTTCGCCCCGGTGTAGACCTTGATCTTTTCATTTTCAGTAACCGCCTGTATCAGCTCGTCGATATCATTATCTTTTGCGTCTTTGTAAGGAAAGGTTATCTTCTGTCTGACATTGCTTTGAAACCCGCCCAGTTGCGCTTCCTTCTCAACCAGTATAATTGAATAGCCGGCCTTGGCGCCTTCCAGGGCTGAGGTCAATCCGCTCAAACCACCACCGACGACGAGGATGTTTTTGGAAATTTCCTGATCAGGCTTAAAAGGCTCGGGGATCTCCATTTTTTCAACCTTGGCCAGGCTCATCCTGAGATAATCCTCGGCCGCCATCTGGGTGTCCTCATCATTCGGCTTCATGCACCAGACAACCTGTTCTCTGAGATTGACCCGATCCACGATGCAGTTTTCAAAGTCAAACGTATCGTGCATCACCCTGGGCGAGCAGGCGGCGATGACCAGGGTATTGGCTCCCTCGTTGGCGATATCGCCCTTGATCAGCTCGACCCCTTCCTGACCGCAGAGGTTAGGATGGGTTTTACAAATGGGGACACTGTTCTCGCTAGTGGCCACCTTGCTGAGTTCTTCTATGTTTAAGGCGTCTCCAATACCGCATCCCGTACAAATATATGCTGCAACCTTGTGTTCCATCAGGCTACCTCCTCACTATTGATTGAATGGCTTTAAGAGCCGCTGCCGTTCCATCCTGAACCACTTCTGAAACGTTATTCGGGGTTCTAATGCAACCGGCGGCATAAATCCCTGCGGCAGCGTCTTGGGAGGCCACGAACCCGTAATCATCATAAGGGACCTGAACCGGGATAGGGGTCTCCGCCGTGTTGGGCTGCATCCCTGTCGCCAAGACGGCCATATCCACCGAGACTTCTTCAAGCGCTTCGGCGGTGGTGTCCTCCACCTTTAAAATAAGCCCCTTGGTGGATTCATCTTCAGTTATTTTTGCTACTTTGCCTTTGAAGAAATGGATGTTTTCATCCTGTTTTACCTTGTCGTAGAATTCTTCCAGCCGGTCCGTGGCGCGAATGTCGATGTAAAAAATGTATATTTTTGCATCCGGATATTGCTCACGCACGTAGGTGGCTTGTTTCATGGAAGCCAGGCAGCAGATTCCAGAGCAATAGGGCAAGTGGTTTTCATCTCGTGAACCGGCACACTGAATGAAACCAACGGTCTCCGGCGGTTTGCCGTCAGACGGGCGGATTATCTGGCCTTGTGTCGGTCCGCCGGGCGAAGTCAGCCGCTCCATCATGACATTGGTGATGACGTTTGGAAACTGACCAAAGCCGTAGGTGTCGAGCTTGGACGCATCATAAGGCTGCCAGCCTGTGGCCCAAACAATAGAGCCGAATTTCATCTCTATTGTTTTCGGCTCCATGTCCAGCTCGATGGCGTCGTAAGGACACGCTTCCTTCACTTTCTGAGCCTCGTCGCTTTTTACAAG
>CAZVRN010000017.1:0-5176 GCA_964629485.1 uncultured Thermodesulfobacteriota bacterium
CGAGCGGGTTGCCTACCGGGTCAATAACGCGGCCCAGGACGACATCGCCGACCGGGATTTGCGCAATGCGGCCGGTCCGCTTGACAATGTCGCCTTCCTTGACGTGCTCGACATCCCCGAGCACGGCCACGCCGACATTATCTTCTTCGAGGTTGAGGACCATTCCGTACAATCCGCCGGGGAACTCCAAAAGTTCCATGACCATGGCTTTTTCAACCCCGTAAACCTTGGCTACGCCGTCACCAACCGAAAGGACTGTTCCGGTCTCGGAAATCTCAACCTTTTTCTCGTAGTCCTGGATCTGTTCCTTTATAATCTCACTAATTTCTTCTGCCCTGATTTCCATAGGACTTTACCCCTTGATCAAAGATTCTTTAAGATTTTTCAACTGTGTTTTAACACTGCCATCCAGTGTAAGATCACCAACGTGCGCCACGATACCGCCGATGATTTCCGGATCCTGTTCAACATCAAGCACAATGGTCTTGCCTGTCATCTCTTCCAGGATTTTTTTAACCTGCTGGTGAATACTTTCTGGAAGAGCGGTTGCCGTAACGATAGTCGCTCGTTCGATGTTGTTGACCTCATCAACTAGTTTTCGGTAGTAATTGTTAATAACTTCGACCAAGCTGATGCGTCCCTTCTCCATGAGCAAGCTTAAAAAGTTTTTCACGACTTGCGACAGGTTTAATTTCTCCAAAACCGCGCCCAGGATCTGCTCACGATTTACGTACGGGTAGATAGGGTTCATGAGCGCTTCGGCCAAGTCTTCCCCGGCCATGAGCTGTGCAAAAGCGGCCAAGTCCTCCCCATACTTTTCAAAATTGTTGTCTTCCCGGCCAATAGCCAGCAAGGCTTTGGCATACCGTTTAGCTATAATCTGGCTGATCAATTCGGCACCACCTTGTCTAAATATTCTTCAACCAGACGCTCCTGGTCTTGCGCGTCAATATTCTTTTTTATAACTTCCTCGGCCTGGGCGGCGGCCATATCGGCTATCTCCCGCCTTAACTCCGCCTTGGTTTTCTGGACCTCCTGTTTTATGGCTATTTCGGCCTGCTGCTGAATTTGAGCTGCTATTTCCTGGGCGTTGGCAATAATCTTGGCCTTCTCTTTCTCGCCCTCCTCAAGGTATTCGGCAATAATGGCTTCCCTCTCGGCGTCAAGCTCGTTCAGTTTACGCTCCAGCTTCAGGTACTGCTCCTCGCTTTCGGCTTTTTTGCGTTCCAAATCCGACAAGGTTTTGGCTATCTCTTCGCGGCGGTTGCCGAAAAACTGGCGAAGGGGTTTTCTGAGCGCGACCACCAAGATGATGACCAAGGCCAAAAAGTTCGTGGTTCTGAAAACAAGGTCCCAAACTTTTGCCGCCGACACGCCGCCATGCGCGCCTTCTTCGGCCTGCGCGGCCTCGCCACCGCCGTGCCCTCCGCCTTCAGCAGAAAAGGCACTCAAGGTGGGCCCGAACACAAAAAGTGAAAAAGCCAGGATGAAAACCACCAGAAGAATGCGGCGGCTAAAAGGTTTCGACCCGATCATGAGAGGCTCCTCCCTAAAATTTTCTGGGCCAGGTCAGCCGAAAAGGCGGCCACTTCTTTTTTGAGAGCCTCCCGGGCCACGCCCATCTCTTCGGAAATTTGCGCCTTGATTCTGTTCAGCGCGGCTTCGGCTTCGCTGTGGGCATGGTCGAGCATGCGCTTTTCCTCACTCAGGGCCTGCCCCTTAATTTCCTCTTTACGCTCCAAGCCCTCGCGCCGGGCCTCGATTAAATGAGATTCAATTTCCGCTCCACGCTCATCAGCATTCCGGATCATCCGCTCAATATCCGATTCAAAACCTTCAATTTTTTCCCGGCGCTCCTTGAGTACTCCTCGAATGGGCCGGTAAAGCAGATAATTGAGCACAAGGATCATCAGCAGGAAATTGACAATCTGGTAGATGAGTGATGAATTAATCTCAATCATTTCCGGCTAAACCTCTAACTAACTGTCATAACAATAAAAAAATTTATACAACAAAACGGCTTACGTATTCGTGATTTTTTTTACAAAGTATAATCCCTTTATCCAACGGGATGCCTCGTGTTTTTTACCTTATTTCACAGTTGATGTCAATTTTTTAAATTATTTTTTTTAATTTAAAAGGCGATTTGCCTTTAGAAAGTTCAACTTGGTAATGATGGGTGAGAATCTTAAATTAATTCACTGTCAGCCTGGATCTCTCCTTCCCGGCTGACCAGGGTGATGGTTTTGTCCATGTCCTCACCTTCAATGCCTTCAGCCATTTCGCAGTTCCCCTCAAAGATTACGCCTTCATCAATGGTCAGCACGGGCGAGAGGATATTGCCATACAATCTTGCCGGGGCATGAAACTCAACCCTGTTTTTTGCCTTGATATTGCCATGAACCTCGCCACTGACAATAACAGTATCCACGTTAATTTCCGCATTCACGTGGGCCGTCTCGCCGATAATCAGTGTACCGCTTGAATAAATCTCTCCGGAAAAGCGCCCGTCCAGGCGCACCACGCCTTCAAAGGTCAGTTGGCCGTGGAACTCCGTACCCAAGCCCACAAAGGCACTGATATCGTTGCCGGATTTTAAATTTCGCAATGCGTTTTTCTTTCTCATACACCGCCTCCTTATGAAAAATACGCTGGAGACAGACACTTAACCCGTGATGTGGAAACATATCATACATTATTGGCCTGAACAAGAAAAATTTCACGAAGTGAAAAAAACCGCGGTTTGCTAACTCTGGAACATAAACCGGCGCATGCTGATGTTCAAAAGCAGTCCGACGCCGATAAAGAGGGTAACCAGGGAAGAGCCGCCGTAACTGATGAAAGGCAGAGGGATGCCCACGACGGGCATCAGTCCGATAACCATGCAGATATTAATAATGAACTGCCAGGAGATCAGGAGAATCATGCCCACACCGAGCAAGGCCCCGAATCTGTCCTGTGACCGGCTTACAACACGAAGCGACCATACCAGGAAAAGAAAAAACAGAGACAGAAGGACAAGTGCGCCCACGAAACCCCACTCTTCGGCGAAGACCGAAAAGGCGAAATCCGTCTGCTGCTCGGGCAGAAAGCGAAGATGGCTTTGGGTGCCTTTCATAAAGCCTTTGCCCCAGATCTGGCCCGAACCGACTGCTATTTTGGATTGGATAATATGGTATCCGGCCCCCCGAGGATCTCTGGTCGGGTCGAGGAAGGTCATAATTCTCTGTTTCTGGTAGGACTTCAAAACCGACCAGATGAAGGGCATGGCCGCAGCCACTCCGGAAGACAAGAGCAGGAGCGCGTTCCAACGGACCCTTAAAAACAGCACCAGGGACAGACAGGCGATGGCCAGGTGGAGGGCCGTCCCCAGATCAGGCTGGGCCAGGATAAGCAAAAAAGGCGCGCCGGCCAGAAGGAGGGGCGTTATCAAGTCCCTGAGCCTCAAGCCTCCGGGGTATTCCCGCCGGGCAAAGTATCGCGCCAGGGTGATAAGCACGATGATCTTGACCGGCTCAGAGGGCTGAAAATTGAAAAAACCCAGGTTCAGCCAGCGTTTGGATCCGGAAATGGTTTGTCCGTGAAGCAAAACGAGCAACAACAGGAGCAATCCAAGGGCATAAAGCAGGTAGGCCGTTTTTTCGGCCAGATGGTAATCGAAAAAGAGCACGGCCAACATGACTATAAATCCCAAGGAAAGCCAGTAAAGCTGCTTGAGATAAACCGGGAAACCACTGCTCTGGGACCCGGCGGAGGCACTGTAAAGGTTCAATATGCCCAGTCCGGCAAGTATTAAAACCAGGCATAAGAGAACCCAGTCAAAATTCTGAATGAGACGCCGGTCAAACATCATGGCTCAGTTACCTTCTGAAATTTAAAGATCATGATACTGCTCGAAGAACTATCCTGAAAATCATTTGCCGGAAGCGATCATCCGCCCTTCATGCTTCAGGCTGAAAAAAGCCTCCAGGACCTTCTTGGCCAACGGCGCGGCCGCGGATCCCCCGTGGCCGCTGTGTTCCGCGATCACGGCCAAGGCGATTTGCGGATTATCTTCTGGCGCGAAGGCGACAAACCAGGCATGATCGCGATATTTATAAGGCACGTCTTTAATTTTTTCTCTGGAACCGCCCAGGCTCACGACCTGAGCGGTTCCGGTTTTGCCTCCCACGGTCACGTATTTCAGCCGGGCCGCGCGGCCGGTGCCTCGTGGTTCGTTGACCGCACCGCAAAGGGCCTTCTTAAGCAGGGCCAGGGTTTGCGGCTTGAAATTCAAACGCCGCACTACCTGCGGCCTGAAAATTTTAATCACCTTACCATCGGCATCAGTGATCCGATCAACCAGGTAAGGTTTGTAAAGTATGCCGCCGTTAACCACGGCGGCAACAAGATTAGCCATCTGCATCGGAGTAACCAGGTTGAATCCCTGCCCGATGATCACCGAGAGGTTTTCGCCCCGGACCCAGGGCTCATGGAAGCGTTTTTTCTTCCATTCAGCGGTCGGGACAAGGCCCGTTTTCTCGTTGGGCAGACCCAGGCCGGTTCGCTGTCCGAGGCCGAGGGCCCTGGAATAACGGGCCAGGGTATCGATTTCGAGACGCCGGCCGATATTATAAAAGTAGACGTCACATGATTCGACCAGGGCCCGGTGGAGTGAGATACGGCCGTGACCACTTTTGCGCCAGCAGTGAAAGACCCGGTCGCCAAAAAAGTAGCCGCCGTTGCAGGTAAAAGTTGTTTCGGGCGTTATGATACCTTCCTCCAGGCCGGCGATGGCGGCCACTATTTTAAAAGTGGAGCCAGGCATGTATTGGCCGCTGATAGCGCGATTTTCGAGAGGATGCAGGGGGTTTTTCAGGAGATCCTGCCACTTACGAGTAGTGATTCCTTTGACGAAATCTCCCTGGGAAAATGTCGGGCTGGAGGCCATAGCGAGGATGGCCCCGGTTTGCGGGTCAATGGCCACAATGGCCCCGGCTTTTCCATTCAGAGCTTCTTCAGCCACCTTTTGCAAACGGATATCCAGTGTCAGGTAAAGGTTATTACCAGGCACAGAAGGAACCTGCTTGATAACCTTGAGCACCCGGCCGGAGGCGTCCACCTCGACCAGGCGCCAGCCTCTCTTACCGTGCAGAACGGGCTCGTATTCCCACTCCAATCCGTACTGCCCGATCAG